>NZ_JBNGOS010000006.1:0-226346 GCF_050589685.1 Saccharicrinis sp. 156 | reverse complement strand
ATCAGTGTCAAATTAGTAGTTAATCCCACTAATTAACTTAAACCTAAATCCAAGGGGTCAACATGCTCCGCTTTTTTGAAAGCAGCTGTTGCTGACGGGGTCAATATGCTCCGTTTTTTTTGCTCCCGGAGCAACTTTATTCCTCGAAAAACATTTTAAGGGGGTCAACATCCGCCGGAATGTCATGCTAAAACACAACCTTAACCAACGTTTGGGAAGGGGGTCAACATGCTCCGGAATATCCATAGAGACCTTCTAGGGTTGAAAACTCAATTTCTTTGTGCGTTTGAGCATGTAAGCCAATGGTCATACATAGAGTTACTAATAGTAGTAATAAATTATTCATGTTTTTGAATTTCATTAAGTATCCGAAACTGTAACATAACCGAATATATATTCAAGAAGTTATGCTTGTAGTTAAATTTTCTATTTGTACATAACGAAACTATTGGTTAATCGTAATGTATTTTCAAATGTCTGTTTGGCAATTCTAGAATGAAATGTTCAATTTCATCATATGTATCAAGATGAAGTTCAAATAGATAATCTGGATCTGCTCCTGTGTAATTCAAAACTCCGTTTTGTGAACTAACTAAATGCGCTTTTTTTGCTGAAAGTGTTGGTTCTATACTAATAATAACCTCTGACCGGTCGTTAAAAAAATTCACATTGACATTTCTTTCAACATCTGACTCACTTACCTTAAAACCTTGCTCAAAACGCTCATGACGTTGGGAATAAAAAATACAAGGTTCTGAAGTAACGTTGTCAATTGCCGTCCCATGCTTTTTCAAAAAATAGTCCCTTAAATAATCCCACATTTCTGCCCATGAAATATTGGAATAAATACTATTAAAGGCAGCTTTTCTCTCTGCCTCACCATACTGATGGGGAAAAAGTTTAGATGCTGCATTAATAAATGATAGCGCATAGGGTTGAAAGGTCATGTTTTTCATTATCACAGAATTGATTTGATTAATATCATGCACTGACTTCAAATCTTCTCTATGATTTTCAATAATGTATTTACATGCTTGATTGATAACTTCTGCCTCAATTTCTTCAGTTGTAAAATTACCTTGTCTTTTTTGAAGATTTGAGAAAGATTCACTTAAAACATTGCTTGCTTTCTGATTAAGATTCATGATATATCAACGAGTTAACTAAACAACTTAATTCCTAATTAAAAATTATTCGTTCTTAACTAGAATAATTTCTGCCTGTCTTAAAATATTACCACCTATTTTATAGCCTTTCTTGAGCACCTCAGCGATATAATCATTTCTATTGGATTCATCCTTTACTGTATCAACAATCATTACTACTGAACTATCAATTTCAAAGTGCTTTAGCTCAACCTCAGAAACATCATTATCATTTAAAACATTCAACATTCTCTTTTTAACAATTGCGAAATTTTTAATAATCTTTTTAGCATCAGCCTCTTCATGCTTTTTATGTAAATTTTCCTCTTTACGTTCAAAAGCATCTACCATCTCAATAACGCTTATTAGAAATTTCCTTTTCTCCTCATCTTTTTCACGCTGGAGAGTTTTTATTTCATTTCTATGTGCTAAAAGTTGTTTCTCGTTCTCTAAGTTTAAATCAACTAATTGATTTAATTGATTGATTTTATTTTCATTACTCATATTTATAAAGAATCAAAGGCATTATTATCAATTGGGTCTAAACTATTTTCGATTTCAAGCGAATTAATTTTATTCATTTTAACTCGTTTGCTAGTAATCTTTCTTGGAAAAAGAAAATCGGCCATTAATCGTTTTTCAGGGCTTAATAGCATTTTTTTATACTCCATTAATTCCTGAGGTTTAATTTCTTTTGTCTTGATAATCTCACGCTGCTTTATAATAGCTGCTTTCTGTATTTCTTGTTTAGTCGCATTTGGGCTTATTCCCAATACTATGTATGGATTTTTCATTGTTACGCTGCATTTTTTAAAGCTATTATTATTCTGGCCATTCTTATTCCCTCCGGTTGATAACCGTATGTATTGCCGTTTTCAACATCAGAGATAAGTGAATGGAATTGATAATTCGTAATACCAATTTCACTTATTACATTGTTATAAATACGGTTTAGGGTATTTAATATTCGTCGATTTCTTAATCTCTTTATTCTTCGAATATAAGATTCAAACTTACTCTGAGTAATATCCCCTTGAAAAGCTTCTTGAAATACTGCATTGAATAGAGGTTCCATATTTTCGTACGATATATTGGTAACCGCTATTTCCATACCATCGAGAAATGTATTAAACGCTCGCTCTAAATCCCACTTTGATTCATTAATATTTTTAATTGCATGTTGCATTTTTACATTGGCTTTTAATTCCTTATAGCAACTTTTACCGGGATATTTAGATTCTATTTCTTTAAAAAATTTCTCTATTTGATAATTCTTAACAACCATACCCGGTAATAAAAACTCTGCTATATCATCATGAGCAGGATATTTATCCAAGTACCTAAAAATTTCTTTGCTATCGTTTTGAGAAATTTTCCCACCTTTTTCTACCACAGATTGCAACAAAAATGTAGCAATGAATTGAAGTGCATTTCTTTTAGCTTGTTCATCCTCTTCCCATTTTAAAACCTTATTTAGATAGGTTAGAGCCTTTGTGCCATTAATTTCATTATTGTTATGAAATTTCACAACCAGTCTATTAGTATAATCAGCAAATGAATATGCAAGTTTTTTACTTTTCGGTAATACTGAAAATAGTTGGTATGTATTATCCCATAACTGTTCGCTGTATTGATGCTTTTCTTTATGTGAAGTAAAAATGTTAATGATTTGTTTTTCTAAATTAGTCGCCATTACTGGAAACTTATTATAAGGCATCTTAGCTGTTTTAATCTTGTCATTCTTTGTTGGTTTTAGATTTCTATAAGCATCCAATAACGATTCTTCCCCTTTTGAAATTTTCAAGAAATCCTTTATCAATTCGGGTTTATAGCCACTGTTCACATACTTAGAAGCTACATTTAGTAAATTGAGCTCATTATTATCTTCATTGTATAGTGCTATCAAATTATCAACAATCGGTTTATTAAGACTATATGCATGTGTAAAGTAAGGTGCAGCTATATAGTTATTATTAAAGGTATTTTTTCGCTTTATCAATTCTGTGATTGCTTCTGCTTCCTCTTTATAAAACTCTTTAATTTTATCATCACTATAAGCAGAAATCTCCTTTTCAAAACTTTTCACTAAAGCTGTTTGACTTTCTTTTATAGAGATTGCATTAGTTGTGCCAGACACTGATATGTTTTCTACACCATCTAATAAACTTTTATCACTTAGCCAGCCTATTGTTCCCTCAATCGTAAATTGGTGCTCATCATCCCAAGAGGTATTTTCAAGAGAGCTAATCATTAAGTCATCTAAATATACACTTGATAACCAAGTAGAAATTATTTCCTTATAGTGCTTAGTGTTTAATTGGCCATTCGCAACAAGCTGAAAACAGCAAATAGCAACATTGTTTAATAAACTGTGTTTCCTAAAGTATTGTATATCTTCTTTCTTAATTAAATTGAAAATAAAGGTATAGTCACCTTCATGAATCCCAGTATTAACAAGTTCCTTAAATAATTTTGATTTAAGGTTGCCTAAATTTTTATTCAGAAACTTAATTTCAATTCCTTCTAGAATAGGCATTTCTAAAATGGTATCTATTTCTGTAAGAACCTTTTGATAATACTCTTCAAATTTTGCATAAACCTCCTTCATTTCTTCATACGAAAAATCATTTCGTAAAATACTATTCAAGGTTTCAATTTTATCCGATATAACTTTGTGATAGAATAGGTTAATCTCATTAATTAGTTTATCTAAAGCTTGTTGAGTTCTATAATCTGGAAATAACTTTGGAAGATATTTTGCTACAGTCTCAAATTCCCCTTTCTGGTAGTTTTGAACCAACCATCTATATTTTAAATCATCAGTCAATGCTTCTGTTACATCATTGATTGATGTAGCATTAATTTCTTCAATAGTGACTTCTTGATTCAGTTTAATTTTAACAATTAGTTTACGACAGTTAATATCTGCTGCGACTTTATGCTTAGGATAAAAACTTAATATTAAATCATACAGCTCAATGCTTTCGTTATACTTAAATTCTTTTTCAAGTAATTTGGCAAAAGCATATATTTCTGATTTTAATTTAGTCAGCTTCTTTTTTGCTTTAGGTAAATCATCTTTCAACGCCGAATAAATTGGCAGACATTCTGTGAAGTTTTTTTCTTCATAATAACTCTCCGCACGCAAGTATTCGACCTCTCTTTCGCAGTCACTTTTTAAGCTCAAGGCCTTAGGTAGTTCATTGACAATTGAATCAATGATTCTGAGCGCTTCTCCGAATTTGTTTTCGTTAAAGCAATTTAATGCATTTTCAAACTTAATCTCATCATTTGTTTTGACCAACCATAATTCTGCCTCTTGATGTTTACACTCTGTAAAAGTATTTAGAGCGTTTTGAAGTTCCCCCTGTTCGAAATGCCTAATCCCTTTTAATAATTCAATTTCGTTATTAGTTTTTTCCAGCCAACTTGAAGCTTTAGCGTGAACCTCCAGAAGTGACTTAAATACTTTTGCAGCTTCATTATAATCCTTATTGTCAAAATGATTTACTCCTTTTATAAAGTCTAATTCCACTTGACAATTGGCAATAGCCAAATTAGCCGCTTCGTATTTGTGACTATCTTCGGTGATTTCTCTAAAAGAGTCTTGTGCTTTCAGAAATTCTTTTTCTTTAAATTGAACAGAGCCATTTTCAAAAATAACTTCATCAGTGGATTTTCTTAACCACCCTTTAAGTTCTTCTTTTTCAATCGATTTTTTAAAACAAGCTAGTGCATCTGTAAACTGCTTGTTTTGATAATATTCAATTCCCTCCAAATATGCTATTTCACCTTTTGCATTATCCAACATGGATTTTCTTTCAGGAAAGGCACTAACAATTTGTTCCGCAAGTTCCTGACAACTTCTATACCCATCAATTGTATCTAATTGATAAAGCTCGTTGTAGGATTCTATATTGATATGAGCCTGTGATTTTTGATATAAGCTTTGCGCAGGTTCACAAGGGAAATTGTCAATAATGCTAATTACAGTTTTATAATCATCTTGTTCATAGAAAGGAAGTGCTTGTTGGTACAGTATGTGAGCTTTAGCTTTATCAGAGCACGATTTAGCATTTTTCTCACTTGATTTATCAAATGAGAGAATAGCTGCTTCATATTGCTTATTCTCAAATTGAGTTTCACCAATAGCAAAGTATGTTTTACTCAACCAAGCTAGTGCTTTATCGTATTTTTTTTCTTTTAATTCAGTAAAAATACTTAATGCATCATCATACCTTTTTGAATTGAAAAGACTTATTCCTTTTTTTAATATTCTGTAGTTTGCTGATAATATCCAACCTAACACTCCTAAGAAGGCTATTAATGATATAATTATAAAAACTGTCATTGATGCATATTATTTAATAATTTCTATTGACTCTCCTTTAATGATGAAATCGGTATCAAGTATGCCGTTTTTTTCGATAATTAGCTTTTTACGCTCCTCAAATGGCATTTCAGATTGTATGCCTTTTATAAGCTCATTGAATGTATCTCCGGATTTAATTTTCACAGTTACCCATTGCAGCTTCTCTTTTTGTATTCGTTCTGCTTCAAGTTCTTGCTTTAAGTCCTTATTCTTTGTTTCTTGAGATGTTAACTGCTGATTCAGCAAGTCTTTTTCACGATGTAATGCGATCATCATTTCATCCTTATTTTTTATTTTGAAGTGCTGATGTATTCCTAAATAGGAAATCATTACAACTAAAATGAAAAATGCAGCATAAACATATATTTTCCTAGTTTTAACCGCTTTTGGATTCTTTAATTCTTCTTTATCCGAACTCTCTTCTTGGTTCGTAATTAGTAGATTTAATAGGTTATAACTTCTTAAATCAGCTTCACATTGAGGGCAGGTCTCAACCCCCTTGGTTAGACCTGCCATATTGCATATTGGACAATTCATTTACAAAAACAAATTAGTTACCTATTTCTGTTCCTGCGCCAGTAACTTCATTTACTGTTGCACCATACTGCTCAGCTAATTCTGAACCTTCATCTATGTATGCTCTCGCTTCTGCGAAATTATTTTGCTCAAATGCATCCTGAGCCAAGTGAAATAAATTTGCGATTCGTTTAGAAACCTCAGGATTTGAATCCCTTAGGTTATCTGCTGAAAGATTTAATACATAATGTGTCAAAAATAACCCATGGTTATTAATGAACTCATTAATATCAATCATCATATCTGCTTCAATAGATGGCGTGTTGCTAGAACTTATTTCTGCAATCATTCTTTTTATATTTGCCAATGCATGTGGCTCAATGAACCTTTGATATTCATTAATGATTATCGTTGCCAACAAAATAGTATAATTCTCCTCAGACATGTTTTCATTTTGCTGGAGACTTGTTTTAGCTTTAGATACATCTGTTATAATTTCATCCCATAACATATGGTCATCATCAATAGTACCTGCATCATTAATCTTCGATATTGATTTATGTATATCAGTCATAAATCCTTCACGCTTTGCCTCCTGAAAACCATCAGAGTTCAGCAGTTCAAACGCTTTTTCTATCTCTAAAAATGCTTTACTATCCTTATTACCACGCGATAATGTGATTTTTTTACTTTTACCTAGCACCGTGGCTGTAATATCAAAATTCTCATTACCATCGATTTTAAAGTCAAATACCACTTCACTACCTTTTGGCAGATCATCCCGGTCAAGTGTTACATAACCTTGTGTCTCCAGCTTGTATTTACCATTTTCAATATCACAGAATATTTTAAGGTGCATGAATTGCTGGTTTTCATATACAGTCTTATAGGTTTTTGTTTCCTCCAAAGGTGTCGGCATTCGCTCTTCAATGATGTTGTCCAGTGATGTATTGCCGTCACTATCTGTTATCTCTATGAAATAATTGTGATTGGTCGCCGTGTAAACCATTACATCACCTTCTGCCACTTCAACATTTTCAGTATCTTCAATAGCCCCATAAGATTTTGCTAATTTCGCTGCACCTTCAGCAATAGCCAACATTGGTTTTTTACCAACCTTTACTTTTTCTGCCAAAAAACGCTCTCTCATCATATTTTGTAAAAGTGGAATAGAAGAGGTCCCCCCAACCATGAGAAAATAATCAATCATGTTTTCTTCATAGTCCATTTTCGCTAGCAGTTCTTCAATAAGCTGAATACTTCTTTCTCCAATAGGCTTAATAACTTCCTCAAAATCTGATCGACTAACATTAATGTCAATATCAATGTCATCACCATCTTCATCTTCAAGAGTGCCATCTATAAATATATTTGCTGAAGTAGAGGCAGAAAGGGTTTTTTTAGCTTTATCAACTTCGCTTCTTAGTTGATCTTTAAATTTATATTTCTTTTTTAGAGGAAGGTTTTCTATCATACTATTTATGTCCTCTATGTCATACTCTTCACTTACCTTACTAAGCACATAGTCCATTAACTTACGGTCTATGTCATCACCTCCTAACCAACGGTCACCTCCTGTACCTTCTTCTAGAATTGAATCACCAGTAATAGATAGTACTGAAATATCAAAGGTTCCACCACCAAAATCATAAACTAATACTGTTTTACTATCGTCCTTGTTTATTTCCTCTTCTCCATATGCAATTGCAGCAGCCGAAGGTTCTGCTAATAGTTTTATTACTTTTAGACCAGCTAACTCTGCAGCTTGTTTGGTGGCTGCCTTTTGCTTTTCAGTGAAGTAGGCTGGTACAGTAATAACTGCATGAGTTACTTGACCAACTTTATTTTCTGCATCTTTCTTAACTTTCTTTAGAATTTCTGCAGATACTTGCTGAGGCGTATATTGTTTTTCATCAATATTAATGGCTACAGCATCATTTGTACCTTGCCTTAGAGGTTCTATTTTAAATTGGTAATAATCTTTATGATTAAGCATGCTTTGAACCATATCATCTTCGATACTTCCACCCATTAATCTTTTCACCGATAGAACTGTATTTACGGGAAACCTTTTTAACTGATTTAGCGCTGATGTCCCAACTTTAATATCTCCATTGGTGTATGATACACATGAACGTGTTAAATCCTCATTTTCTGAATTTTGAAGAATTTCTGTGTTGTCTATCGTAATTGCAAAAACTGTATTTGTTGTTCCTAAATCAATTCCTATTACTTTGCCTTGTTTGCTCATATTAATATATTTTTAGAACGAGATATTAAATCCCTGATAATTTATTTAATAATATTTTTTATAACAATTAAAATTCTTAGTTATACCCGTACCCATTATAACTAGTCCACTCTTTAAGCTTTCTACATTTTTTGATATTACCTTTAATAAGGAAATCAATAGATGATAAATATCGATGATGTCAATAAAAAAAATGGATATATGAAAGGCTTCGCCAAGCAGATTAATTTTATATTTAATCTAGTAGTAGCTATATTATCCTTTTATCAAAAGATTTAGGATTAGCTCGAACTTAAAAAATGTGATGCTTTGATTTGCAAATCATTAGAACGTATACAAATACAAATAAGAAAATTGAAGGTAAAATATGAATAGTTTAGTTGTTTGGCTTTCATTTAGTGTCGTTCTCAGGTTTTGTTATTATAATATTTTGCGTGTAGTGTTGGTTTTATTTATTCGAATGTACGAATATTTGTCATAAAAGTTTATAAAAATGCTAATAAAAAACATTTATCCTACTTCTTTCATATATTAACTTTCATATAATTAAGAGCTTATTCTGTTTAGAAAAGGGACGTATAAAAACAATATTAATACCTAATTTCCTTCGATGCCTCTAAACCCCGATAACTTCAGATAGAATTGTTTTGGATTACAGGTATACTTTTCACTTGTAAAATTACTAACACCCAGATCCCGCTTTTTCAGATGAAAGAAGGGAAGTGCAATAGTGGGAAATGATTGGTCTTAACCAACAAAATCTATGTTTACTGCATACGCACACTCGACTCGTCTGATGGTATAATCTATTGGCTCACGATGGCAGCATGCTCAAACATATCAATCACAGCCAATAATAGTATTGGCTTATGAGGAGCTGGACCGTATCTAGTCACTCTTACTTAAGGTGGATTGTGGTAGTGGTGGTCGGTATTATTTATACATCACAATCATTCTTAACTAAAAAATATACTTTTCCCATACTATTGAATTAGGATGCGAAGGTAAAAAAAATCAGGGTATGACTTTTAAAAATCATACCCTAATGCTCTGCAATTATATTGAACTAGTTGAAATATACTTTTCCACAAATGCATCTGTACACCTTTAAATATAAACTTTATGTGAAGAATAACTTTTTAACGATTTGGTTCGGCATCAATATATTTAATTCTAATGGGACAACAAAAAAGGTTGAAATCTTACGGTTTCAACCTTTTTTTTTAACAAACATCCGCTTTAATCTAATAATAGCCGGAATATATCTTTGTTGTTTTTCTTCCTTTTTGCCGGGTAGCTTGGGGAATAATGATAAAGCCTTACTGTACGCAGGCTATAAAAAACAGGCTACAGTTTAGCTTGCGGTCCGGTTAAGACAAACTTTTCTTGTATTGCTTTAGTTTAACTTCGATAGGTGTTATATTTTTAAGGTTGTCAGAAACGGGGCAACGGTCGCAAACGGCTTCCTTCCATTTTTCCAAGGTAGCATCATCCGCATCGCAATCAGGGATCATGGTCAACTCAATGGATTTGTATCCGGCCCTCTCTTCAAACGACTGTCCAAACAAACGAGCCGGATTCAGCGTTCCCGCAAGTTTAATTTCCATGCCGCGCAACTCAAAACCAAGTTCTTTGGCTACAATGTGTGCCATCACATTAATACAGCCAGAATAAGCAGCCAGAACATATTCAACAGGATTTGCACCTTCGTCGGTGCCTCCCAGGTTAGCCGGTTCATCAATGATCATTTCAAAACCTCTTGCTTTTACAACTGTTTTGGTGGCATTTTCACTATGCGCATGTACTCTAAATTTTATATCTGCCATTGTATTAAATTTTAATTATTAAGCTGTATAAATATTGTTAATTATATGCACTTATCAAAGGATTTTGGCGTCAAATTTTGATTCATGCATAAATTTGTATTTGGCTTGATGTAATCGTCGCCGCGACTCACATCATTTATAAACCCGCAATATTGCAACTTTTTTCAGGGGTTGGAATATTATTATAGCTATCGGGACTATCTTTTTGTGCATGCCGGGTTTGATGACCAAAGCACAAATCCCTTGAACGAGAAACATCAGATGCTGTGGACAAGAAAGGGAAACTACACCAATCCGATCTTTCAGGGAAAAACCATTATTCATGGACATACGCCAATTACTTTCAACACTTGCAAATGGACCATAGAAAAAGGGGCACAAGTGATCAATTTAGATACAGGCTGTGTGTATAAGGATAGACCGGGCTGTGGTAAACTAACCGCTTTGGATATCGTCTCAAGAATCATTTATACGGTGTGATCGCCATTTTTATGCAATCACTTTTTCCATTTCCTCTCTCCACCTAGTAAAGTCCCCTTTCTTGTAATTGTGGTAAGCACGCGTAAAATTTGATTCTTTTATCGAAGCATCAACCTGTACAAGGCCATCTTCGAAAGACAAGTTCGTTGCAGAATATTCATTAAGCGATGAATTGCGATAGACTTTTATCAAAGGCCATGATGCCATTGAAAAATAGAATAAAAGACCTGATTAATCGGAAAACCAATCATTATAGAGCTATATTATTTGTTTTGTTCATAATAATATAGTATATTATCCATTCATTTTTAACAAACAGATAACCCAAAGGCCGGTTCTCCACCGGTTGAGTTTTGACGAACAGTTCCGGCAGAGGCAGGCCCAAGGTTATCTGCAGTATAAACCTCTAAAATATAAAATTATGTCGAAAAATTCGTATGACGCAATTTTACCGGAAGCACAAGTTGTTACCGATGAGAGATTAAAAAAACCTTACATGCCCATAGGCATTTACCTGCAAGAAGCTGAAGACCTGTATGTATGGGCCAGCAAAGACAAAGATGATTTAATACAAGCTGGTCTTACTGAGCGTATCTTTGAGAAACTTCAGTCAGCCACCGATGCATGCAGGTATGCCCAAAGCCTGTGGATGACGGAATTACAGGCCCGAAAAGATGCCGAAGAACGATGGGCCAATGAGGCACGCCTGGCTTTTGACCTGCGAGACCGCTTGCTTCACACCTTCCGCTATGCTTACCGCAAAAACGAAAATGCTTTGCAAGTAGTAGCTGATATTGCAGAAGACGCTGGCAATGCAGATATGATACAGGATTTAAGCGATGAGGCCGCACTGGCCCGTAAATATCCGGATGAGTTAACAGCCATTCATTTTGATGCCTCATTAATTGAAACCGCCGATACTTTAAGCGGTGAAATGGCCGACCTGCGTGCCCTGGCCAATGGTGAAAAAAGGGAATCCAATGAAACCCTCACCATCCGAAACCAAATGTACACCTTGCTGAAAGAAATGGTGGATGAAATCAGGGATTGCGGTAAATACCTGTTCTGGCGCGATGAAAAACGCATACAAGGGTATATCAGTAAGTACAATCGAGACAAGAAACATTAAAATAGCTTTCGACTAAAAAGTTATTATATCTCACAAAGTAAACTTTAAATTCTTCCCTCGGTCTTGAAACCGGGGGAAAGTACTTTGCCGCAGCAAAGGGATGGCCCCTATGATTATCCTCCCTGTTTTTTGGTTTTCCCTCCCAACATGAGTCCTGCCCTCCGTCAAATTTTCCTCACCCTCCCTCTGTTAACCATTATCCTCCCGGCGATATACCATGTCCTCCCATAGAAACCCCCCGTCCTCCCTGGGGAGGACAGCATAAAAAAGTCGGAGGATGCTTTGTTTTATAAGGAGGAAAGCATGAATAACTTTTAGAACCATGCCAACTATCCACAGGACCTATTAAAATGCCAAAGGAAGCTTTCATATCTCCACAGGGTGATGTCAGGTTCATCAGGATTACCCCAGACTTATCAGGACTTCCTCTTAAGGTTTGGTGCAAATCAGATATATCTTCCAGAAACTTTAGATAGTTGTGAGTATTTATCTTAAAGCAAAACGTAGTATCCTGCCAGATTACTCACAAAGATGTATGATAATCTTTCAAGGATGATTTTCCTTATTTCGAAAGAGACTAAATACTTATACGTATAAAAACTCTATTTATCTTACCATTCTGCTCTACTCTATGAACAATAACATTAATAGTGCCTTTTGCTCTTTTAAACACACGACAGTGTATTTTCTTTACGTACCCTATGAACTCTCCTTCTTTAAATAGCTTTACAGCATCATTGTCTTGGTCGTTTGTTGGTTCCAATTGATAAGTTAGCTCATCGCCGCATTTTAGCGAGTTTGGTTGTAACTCTAACTTTGACAACCCTGCAATCTCTGAAATAAATGATAATCCTTTCTTTGGATTGAAATCAGCCAAAAATTCAAAGCTATCCGTAGGTAGTAAACCTTGTGTATAAGCCAACATATAAAAATTATCGTCTTTATACTTTTTATCTATCTGCCAAAAAGTGTAAAAATCGTCTATATCGTTACGTTCAGAACGCATGATACGCTGACCAAAAATATTGATAACGTTTTCTGAATATTCTTTGGTAGTATCAGGAAAACCTTCATAGCAAGTAAAGCCAAACTTTTTAGCTTCTTCTACACCTTCAGCAATATAATTAAAGCGAGTTCCTTCAGTCACATTATTTTTAATAACGCCAACGATGATTCTTCGACTCCCTTTACCTTTACGCCAAGCTAAGTATATGTTGCTAATTGCTTTCACTTTAGTTCCATTAATTTTTGAAACCGCAAAGATACTATTTCAGACCAAAACTCTGTTGGATAACGAATTTCTCCCGTATCCAACTCTTTTGAACCTTTAAAGAAAAACTCTTTATTTGTGTCGGGATGTAGAGCTATTTTTTTACTACGCGTACCTCCAGTGTTTTGGTAAATATTAATTTGCCAATCAGAAATATCAGTATATGTAGTTTTAAATTTCTCCATTAATTGTTTCCATTATACCCTTAAAACTGCTTAATCCCGATTCTAAGTTTTCAATAATCTCACCAGCCAAAATATCGGGATCAGGTAGGTTATCCAAATCGGTAAGGCTTTTGTCTTTGAGCCAGAAGATATCCAAGTTGGTTTTATCTCTTGCCAAAATTTCTTCATAGGCATATTTGCGCCAACGACCATCTGGATTTTCTTCGCTCCAAGTCTCTGTGCGTTTGTGTCTATTGTCAGGATTATACAGCTTAACAAAGTCGGCTAAATCAGTCGTAGTCATTTGCTTTTTCTTAAGCGTATGATGTATGTTGGTACGGTAATCATAAATCCACACTTCTTTGGTTTGTGCTTCTTTACTGGCTGGTTTATTATCGAAGAACAATACATTTGCTTTTACGCCATGCGCATAGAATAATCCAGTCGGTAAGCGTAAAATAGTATGTAAATCGGTAGTCAACATTAATTGCTTACGGACTTCTTCGCCTGCGCCACCTTCAAACAATACATTATCAGGTAAAACAACTGCTGCTTCACCAGTAATTTTTAATTGTGTTTTTATGTGCTGTAAAAAGTTCAACTGTTTGTTGGAAGTTGTTTCCCAAAAATCCTGACGGTTATAACTTAAATCTTCTTTTTCGGCTTCGCCCTGCTCGTTGGTAATGGTCATGCTACTTTTTTTACCGAAAGGCGGATTAGCCAATACATAATCGTAGCGACTGCCATCGTCAGAAACCAACGCATCATTTGAAGAAATAAAGCTCATACCATCTATCTCGCCAATGTTGTGCAAATACATATTCATTAAACACATACGGCGTGTATTGGCAACAATCTCATTTCCATGGAAAGTATCATTTTTCAGGAACTCCTTTTCTTCTCGGTCGAGTTGGTTGTTGGCTACAATCCAATCATAAGCAGCTAAAAAGAAACCCCCTGTGCCACATGCAGGGTCGGCAATGGTTTTTAATGGCTTTGGTTGTACGCAAGCCACCATGGTTTTAATTAAAGCACGAGGCGTAAAATATTGCCCTGCGCCCGACTTAGTATCCTCAGCGTTCTTTTCCAATAAACCTTCGTAAATCTTGCCTTTAATGTCGGCACCCATCATCGACCATTGCTCCTCGTCTATCATGTTGATGACACGCGATAGTTTTGCAGGGTCTTGTATCTTGTTTTGGCTCTTGGTAAATATTTGCCCCAACATTCCTTTTTCGGTGCTTAAACTACGAAGCAATTGCGAGTAGAACGATTCTAATTCTGCACCACGTTTGCTCGATAGGGTTTCCCAGTCGCAAATCTCACCGTCTTTTATTTCATTGCCTTCCACATCCTTTAAGCGGGGAAACTGCAAACCTTTATTGTATGGTGGTTTGTTTAATTCATCTGCCATTTTTAAGAATAACAGATACGTGATTTGCTCCAGGTAATCGCCATAACCTACGCCATCGTCACGAAGCACACCAGCGAGGTTCCATATTTTTGATATTATTGTTGAGTCTGTCATTATTTCTTTTTTTTAGAGACGAATATCAATCCGTCTTTACATTAAATTTATCATTGTTCCATTTTAATGGATTTTCAATGATGTATGATTGTATTTTTTCAAATGATTTATCGTTTCTGATAATGTGGTCGTGAAACCGCGATTGCCATGCAAAATCGGCATGAATTTTACGGGCATTTTTGGTAACCCCAATTTTAAACCCGCGAATAATGGATGCCAGATTTTTTGATTGGGGTCCGAATTGGTTTTTTGCCCCCATATTGTTCGTTGCGGTGGTAGAGACGCAATGCATTGCGTCTCTACGTTCCGTCCCACGTTCCGTATTGTATTCATTTTCGCCAATTGTTATAATGGCATGAAAATGATTGGGCATAACCACGTATGCCCCCATTTGTAAATTCATATCGGCACGCATTTCGAATGTTTTTAACCATTCAATTTTAACAATTTTCCCAATTTCCGAGAATTGCATTTTACCGTCAGAAATATCACCAAAATAACATTCCCTGTTATGTGTGCATATGGTTACAAAATAATGCGCGTTCCATCCGTAATCCCAATTTTGTAATCGGGAAGAGGGGATGCGGTATTTATTTTGAAATTTATCGGTCATTGGTTGGTTTTGTTTATTGTTTGGAGACGCAATGCATTGCGTCTTTACGTTGTTTTATTCGTTCCAATAATAATTGTGCAGGCTCGTAATCAGCCTCTTGTTTGCATTGTGCAATTTCTGCTTCGCTTAACAGTTTGCCCTCAAAGGCTTTTTTAAGGATGCTTTGGCGCAAGGCTTCCGATTTATTTAAGGCTTCGGTAATGTTTTGCTCTACCTTATCGCAAACGGATAAGCGGGATTCTATTTCGCGGACGATTTGGTGTTGTTCATTTCTATCAACATCTGGAATTTGAATTGATTTAAGGTTTTGCAAATTTATGCCTAAAACAGTTGTTCCACTAGATAACTTCACACATTCTCGCTCAATTGATTTAAATAGAAAGAAAATATATCGATTATACATCTCTGCTTTTGGTTTAGCAATTTTTAAATCTTGATTTATTGCAGTATCAATTTTTGTTAATATTGCTTTTCCTGGAGAAATTCTTGTGATGATAATAACTTCTTCTTTTAAAGCTAAGTTAGAAGAGCTTTTCTGTAATCCTTTATTAGTAATATAATCTTGAGTAGATGTTAAATAATCACCTTTAATATCTTTTACAGACGCCCAAGGGATATCACCATTCCAATAATCTTTTTCTTTCTTACTTGGCGTGCCACCACCAACAAAATCAAATAAGTCGCCAACTGTAGTTTCTTTCCATGCCCCCTCAAACGCCTTTTTAAGCACTGCCTGACGGTAAATTTTGAGTTGCGCTTGTGCTTTTTTAAGGTCGGCAATGCCATTGTCTAAATCAGAAAACAGGGTTTCTATTTTAGAGACGATGGCGCGTTGGATGGGGAGGGGGGCGAGGGGGATTTGTAATTTCTTTAAAATCGTCTGACTAATATTTGGCTGTGCTCCACCTGTTCCCTGAGAAACCAATTTAGGGCGCTTAAATAATAGAAAATTATATAAGTAATTTGAGTTTACAGCTTTACTTTGAAAAATACCACATATTGCCTGATTTGTAGAAGCTTCAACCCCCAGAAATGCAAGTTTTCCAATTGTAGCTCCATAGAGAGCAATTAATAAAGTTCCTTTTGGAAATAATTTAGCACTTGATTTTTTAATTGCTTCATCTGATATTTTTTCCTCAGTGTCATAAATTATTCCTTTATCTAATTCCCCTGATTTCACCCACGGGATTATTCCATTATAATAATCCGAATTTCTCCTTGAAGGCGTACCTCCCGAAGTTGTAAAACAGACCTTACCTAGTTCTTCCTCTATCCAATCCTCTCTCATTATGCAGCTAATACCTCGTTCAATTCGTTAATAATTTCGTTCATCTCGTTGGTTTTATTGTTTTCATGTAGAGAAAATTCATGAATTTTCTCTACATGAATTTTCTCTACATGAAAACACCCATTAATTACCATTGAATTTATCCTCATCCCATTTTTTAGGATTATTGATAATATAATTTTTAATGCGTTGGTAGGATATATCATCTCGGACAATATGGTCGTGAAAACGTGATTGCCATGCAAAATCGGCGTGTATTTTACGGGATTCAAACGTAACACGACCTTTGTACCACCGGATAATTTTTGATAAATTTTCTGTAATCATTGGATTTTTTATTCCTGAAAACCCACCAATATTGATTGTTTTCGTTCCCGTAGAGACGCGATTAATCGCGTCTCTACCATGTTCACAACAATCACCGCCATCACGTTTATCGTCCTGTTTGTCAATCACAACAATTCCGTGAATATGATTGGGCATCACCACAAATTCATCCAATTTAACAAATGGGAATTGTTCAGGTATTTCATACCAATATTTATCTGCCATTTTTCCTATTTCTGACAAAATCATTTCATTGTTTTCAATTTCGCCAAAATAATGTTCCCTGTTTTGGGTGCAAATGGTCACGAAATAGGACGCATTCCACCCGTAATCCCAATTTTGCATACGGGCAGATTCTATTCTATATTTACCTTTAAATTTTTCCACAACAACAAATTTTACGCCGCCAACACTTCATTTAGCTCATCGATAATTTTATCCATTTCATTTCCGAATAATTGGTGCATTCTACCTCGTCCGCCTTGCGCATCGAAAGGGGTGTAATCTAAATCGTCTATTTCAATATGATAGCTGCTTACTACATGGTCTTTAATCATGCGTAGCCAATCCATTTGCTCTTGTGAAAAACGGTTGTGCTGCCCTGCGTTTTGTTTGAATATCCAGTTTTGAAAATTCTCGTTTATGGTTTTATCGAAGGGTTTTAATTCATCGTCGATACCACATACACGGCGTATTAAAGAAACCAAGGCAGTTAGCTGGTCTTTAGGAGCCGCAAGGCATTGCGGCTGTACAACCTTATAGGCCTCCCATACATAGTCGGGGGCCAGTAAAGGTTTTTCCAGTTTCAGTTTCTCCATTACATCCTTTATCATTTTAAAGGTAATGTTACGGCGATTGTATGGCTGATTGTAGAATATGCTAAGTGCTTTTATCTCGTCTTTGTGCTGTTGCAAATATTCGGTAAAATCTTTAATGGTTTCGTTTGCCTTTTCGGTGGTAAAGCTGTCCCATTCCGATTTGGTTACGGTATCGATATTTACATGGTCGATAATTTGCTCGTGTTCGCGGCGCACATTTTCGATGTAGTTGTTCAGTTCACCATTAAAGGTGCTTGCAGCCTGATTGATTAATTCTTGTTGGGCTTCCTTATAGATTGCTTCTACCTCTGCAGGAGCCATCGTTGAGACGCAATGCATTGCGTCTTTACACATATCCTGTGCTTTCTTCTCAATTTCGTCAGGGTCGAAGGCAGAAATCAGTTCCTTGGTAATCTGTTTCAGGTTTTTGCCTTTGGAGTATTCCAGTAACTTATCTTTTTCCTTTTCGGTAATCTGCTTTTCTAATCGGATTAAGCGGTTTGCCAGCGAAAGAAACAAATCTTCGTCTTCGTGCCCCATGGTTACCGCACCCAATAAATCTTTCAGCGCAACAGTTGGCTTGCGCTCCAAAGGTCGGCTATCGGTCTTTTTACTTTTGGTAGCGCCAATGGCATCTACAATTACAAAGTGGGTTTTGCTGTTGGCGGTTCGAGTCACCTGCATCAGTTTATCTTTGTCGATGGTTCGGGTTCCGCGCCCTTTCATCTGCTCAAAGTAGTTGATGCTTTTTACATCGCGCATAAAAAGTAAAACCTCCAAAGGTTTTACATCGGTACCTGTGGCAATCATATCCACCGTAACGGCAATACGAGGGTAATAAGAATTTCTAAAACGGTTCAATACCGATTTAGGGTCTTCCTCAATTTTATAGGTTACCTTTTTACAAAAGTCGTTGCCCTCGTCAAATTCCTCACGCACAATTTTTATAATGTCGTCGGCATGACTATCGGTTTTTGCAAAGATGAGTGTTTTAGGTATTTCGTATTCACCGTTTTCATCGATACGGTTCGGAAAAATATCGGCTTTTAAGGCACGTTTGTATTCACGAATAATATTACGGATTTGGCTTGGGTTTACCACCTTTTTGTCCAAATCGTTTCTTGAATACTGCGTGTCTTCGTCTTCCTGTTGCCAGCGTTTTTGTCGGGTCAATTTATCACGGCGGTCAACAAACCACCCTGCTTGTATCACTTCACCTTTTTGCGAAATATCGGTTTCAATGCTGTACACATCGTAAGGTACATTTACGCCATCGGTAACCGATTGTTCATAAGTATACTGGCTTACCACATTCTCGTTGAAGAATCCGAAAGTACGTTTGTCGGGAGTGGCTGTTAATCCAATCAGGAACGCATCGAAATAGTCCAACACCTGTTTCCAAAGGTTGTAAATAGAGCGGTGGCATTCGTCAATTACAATAAAATCGAATTGCTCAATGGGTACTCTGTTGGTATATTCTACAGGAACGGCTTTCTTTTTATTGGCTTGTTGTTTTAGCCAAGTATTATTTTCGGTGGCTTCCTCTTCGGCACTTTCTTCAAGTTCTTCGCCTTTTAAAATGGAATACAAACGCTGAATGGTAGATATACACACCTGACTATCGCTGGCAATGTAGCTCGATGATAACCGCTGTACATTATAGAGTTCTGTAAATTTTCGATTGTCATCGTTAGGCTGAAAGGTCATGAATTCCTGTTCTGCCTGTTCGCCGAGGTTTTTGGTGTCTACTAAAAACAGGATGCGTTTTGCATCGGCATGTTTTAGCAAGCGATATATAAACGTAGCTGCGGTAAAGGTTTTCCCTGCACCCGTAGCCATTTGAATCAGTGCTTTCGGTCGATTGTTCTTAAACGATGTTTCCAGATTCTCAACCGCCACAATCTGAGCAGGGCGCAGCCCAGTTGGGTCGAGTGTTGGTATATCTTGTAATCTGCTACGTAAACTTTTATCCTTTTTCAACCACCCTGCTATCGTATCCGGTTTGTGAAAACTAAATACATTTCTCCCTCTTGGTTTTGGGTCACGGTAATCTGTAAATCGGGTTACAGCACCTGTACTTTCATACACGAAAGGTAAGAGAGCGTTTTTGAGGTATTTAAGCTTTGCGTTAGCGTAACCTTTTGATTGGTCTTCGACAACGGTTAGGTGCTGTCCTTCTTCTTCACGTTTCGCTTCTATGATACCTACAGGCTTGCGTTCAACAAACAGTACGTAATCTGCTGGTCCAACATCCGTTTGGTATTCTCTTACTGCAACACCTTTGTTTGCCGATAAATCAACCTTGTTTTTTGATTGCACAAGCCATTCAGCATCCACCAACATTTGGTCGATATGGTCTCTTGCAATCTGTTCTGGGTTTTGGTTGATCGTTGCGGTCATTTATGTTTTAGCTTGTTTTGAATTTGTCAAGCTCAAAGCTACTTAAAATTTTATTGTTCACTATAACTTATAGTCAAGATTATCCGTTAAACCCGCATTATGCATTAGAAAATCTATTACACATTAAAATTGTTTCAAAACAAGACACTCCGCTGCTTCACTTCAACTCACCATAACAATGAAAACCTAGTAAGATTGCACTTTCAATGCTCACGACGAACCTCCAATGCATAATCCGGGATAAACTTACAGTGACGTGGATGATATCCAATTTTTCCGTAACTTCTCTTGCATAAATCCTATCGAACGCAAAAGTATACCATGATGCCAATCAGAATTATAGCCATAGGGGATATTCACGGCTGCTTTGGGTCTTTAAAAAAACTTGTCGAAGAAAAGATACGAGTTACAAAGGCTGACAGACTGGTCTTTCTGGGCGATTATATAGACAGGGGTACGCAAAGCAAAGAGGTGGTTGACTATATATTGCATTTAATGGCCATGAAGTATGATATTGTCCCATTGAAAGGCAACCACGAGCAAATGCTGATAGACGCATTTACCGAGGACCGGTATATTCCCCTATGGTTGTATAATGGCGGAAGGGAAACGTTACATAGTTTTGGATTAGGCGCAACCGTTAATCTGCCTGTCAAATATTGGAACTTTTTTCAGGGGTTGGAATATTATTATAGCTATCGGGACTATCTTTTTGTGCATGCCGGGTTTGATGACCAAAGCACAAATCCCTTGAACGAAAAACATCAGATGCTGTGGACAAGAAACGGAAACTACACCAATCCGATCTTTCAGGGAAAAACCATTATTCATGGACATACGCCAATTACTTTCAACACTTGCACATGGACCATAGAAAAAGGGGCACAAGTGATCAATTTAGATACAGGATGTGTTTATAAGCATATACCGGGCTGTGGAAAATTAACGGCTTTGGATATCTTCTCAAGAACTATTTACTCGGTGTAAGTCATTCTTCCGTATAATTTTTTTATACCCATTGATTTTTTCGGTCGCTCAGATGGTTCCCAAAGACAAACTCAAAAGTCAGCAAATTACATTTTTATATCAAGCTGCTTTCCTTCGCTCAATGCTTTTTTATCTTTTTGAGAACCAATCACTGCCCCAATAACCAGGCCAATGGGGAGACCAACTCCCAGCAAACCCACATTGCCAATAATGGCTCCGATAACAACACCAATGGGAATACCAAAGGCTACCATGCCAACGGCTAACCATTTATGCTTATAATAACCTTTGGGCACAAGTCCGAGTTCTTTTTCTAGTAGCGTATAAATCCTCGATTGCATTTTTGCGATCTGCCTTCTGTAGTCAACTCCCGAATCAGATAATCCATTAAAACGCTCTATAATTCCGTTAATCGAATCAATTATCCCGTTCGGTAAGTTGTTTGTTCTTAACTCAGCCAAAAACCGGTTAAAATGCACAAAGGCATTAAATGTTTTATTGTTTTCTTTAATGCTGTGTCTGTTTTTGGGCGCTATGATCTCCATTCTTCTTTTTATTTTTTAAAAATAGCTGAAAATTAATTATTCAACACTTATCCTGGACCTTCCAAGTATTATTTTCTGTACACACTGCAAGTCCGTGCTAGCTGTTGTAATACGATTTAGTAAATTAACAATCGAAGCGTAAAAAAAAGAAAAACTAAATTAAGGTGACGCATTTTTTTTATCTTTTTGTTATCCGTCCTGAATTCTTTACCCATTAACGGCACTAACTCTCAGGTCCAATTTTTACCCCCAGCACAAGGATATCATCCGTCTGCACCAGTTCACCCTGCCACTTCTTAATATTCTGTTGCAGTATCTCCCTTTGTTCGCTCATTTTTTTATCCTGAATGGTAAATAAGAGTTCGCGGAAATATTTCACGCGATAGGTTTTACGCTTAGGGCCTCCTATCTGGTCGACATAACCATCGGTAAACAGATAAAACGAGTCTCCGGGCTGAACGGTTATATCATTATTGGTAAAAGGTGAAACAGCATCGTAATAGATACCAATCGGCATACTGTCAGGCCGGTATTTTAACATCCTATAATCACCTTGCCTGATCACCTGCAGGTTGCTATTTGGTTTCTCCTCGTTGCTTTGTCCGTTATGGTTCTTCCGCACGAGGTACAGCGGCCGGTTAGCCCCGGCATATTGCAGGGTATTATTTTCCAGGTCGAGGATACACAAGGCTATTTCCAGTCCGTCCCGGGCCTCTCCTTCTTTTCCTTTCTGATGTAACGAAAATATTAAAGCCTCCCTCATCCGCCCTAAAATCTCGCTGGCATCGTAATTGTTGACACTAACAATCTCGTTGAGATAGGAAATGCCCAGTATGCTCAAAAAGGCTCCCGGCACGCCATGCCCCGTGCAATCAGCCACGGCGATAAACAACTTATTGTCCTTTTTCACGTTCCAGTAAAAGTCACCGCTAACAATATCGCGCGGGTTGTTTAACACAAAATGATCACAGAAGGCGTTTTGCAGCAAGTCTTCAGGCGGCATGATGGCGGTCTGGATCCGCTTGGCATAACGGATACTGTCGAGTATCTGCTGCTGCTGGGCCTCAATGGTATCTTTCTGCCTAATAACGAGCTCCAGCTGGGTCTCTATCTCCTCTTTCTGGTCCTCTATTTCTTCTTTCTGCTTGGCAATCTCACGGGTTCTTTCCACCACTTTATCTTCCAGCTCCGCGTTCATCTGCGAAATACTGGATATATAGTTTTTAATCTTTTGTATCATGACATTATAACCCTCGGCCAGTTCACCTACCTCGTCATTGCTTCGCACAATCGTAAAATCGGTAATCCCGTCCGACCGGATCTTTTTCATGTTCAGCAGGAGCTCATGCACCGGGTTCACAATACTGCGGGTGGTCCATTTTACAATCAGGAATATATACATGATGGAAACCAGAATCCCTGTGCCAATTCCCAAAAACATCACGATGGTATCTATGGCGTTCACATAATAATAATCGGCATGGTTACCTATGTCTATTGTCCCTGATAACATGTTAACCGAATCATTCCAATTGCCCAGCATCACCTTTTTTTGTTCCGGGCTCAACTCAGAAATCCCAAGGCTCTCCACCGAGGTCAGGCTCAGCACAATATACAGGCCCACAATAGCCAATGGAAAAAAGGTGGTTAAGGCATTGGCAAACCACAATTGCCGGCCAATCTTACCACTTCTGTAACGGAATATACGTTGCCTGAGTTCTTCTTTGCTATAGAAATGCTCGATATAGGTTAAGCGCACCCTGTTTTTTTGCCAGAAGTAAACAAAGAGTACCGTAAGAAAAGCAGCTACGGCAGACACATAGAAGAAGTTCTGAAAAATATTGCGCTCTATCTCCTTCATGAAGATTTTTTCCGACAACAGGATATACAAGGCAAAGGTATGGCTGGCTAGGTGCGGCAGCAATAAAATTATTCCATTGATCCGGGGTGTTTTTAGGATAAGTTTTTTACAATACCATTGCAGTCTGTTGCCAATTGGCTTTTGCTTTCTTTTTCGGCGCAGATATATCTTAAAGGGCCTATTAAAAGCAAGCCCCAGTAAATAACACCCCAACAGAACGTTAAAATACCAGAAAAAAAACAGCATTAGGTAATCTTGTTTATTGTTATGCTTCCGCTCTCCGGGATGGTTTCTGGCAGCAGGCTCCATGGCTGCTGCAATGGAATCCGCCATTTGTTTATAGTGTTGTTCCATTTGTGCAACACCTTCCCTTTTGCCCATCACATCCAATAGAACAGAGTCCCTGATGGCTGGCGGTCGGCCTTCCTTCATCGGCATTCTCTTTCCAGGAAATCTTGATTCTTTTATAATATCGGGCAGGTTCTGAAATATCAGGAAACCGATAAACGGCATCACCAAAAACAAATACAAGATGGTTGAGGTGAGATATATTCTTAAACCAATAAATTTGGGTATACTAGTACTACTCATATTGTGTATATTATCGTAACGGTACTATCCGGGCATTACTTTACGGATTTGTCCAAGTTAGTAAGTTTTTCTCTTTAGAAAAAGCCCTTGGAGGAAGCCCATATTCCTGGCATTTAAAAAACCAATAATTTAAGAATTCAAATCAATGGTAAATATCATAAGGCTGAAAGTCATTATTTCGAAAGTTGGGGCAACGCTCATAAGTGTTCGGAAAGTTGTAATATTGAACCCGCAATATTTTACAAGACGGGAGTCGGTACTCCTCCTTCAAAAGTGTGTGTGTGAAAATGCATAAGTATTTTTGAGAAACTTTCAATTTGTAAGCTGTTTGCCTTTGATAATACCCCTAAATCCCCTGAAGGGGACTTCAGCCTCCACTTTAGGGGAGGTTTGGAGGGGTAAAAAGAAGGAGGTGGGAGATGTTTTAATTGGTGGTTGCAGTATAGTCTTTAGTAGAGCTGCTGACTTACAATGTTTATAATTATTTGCCAATTTTGTTCAATATCCTATTTAAAACATCACCTTTTAACGTGAAGTATAACAACAGTGTTGTCAACCATATAAACATCAGGTTAAACCAAAAGGTAGGTATCTCGGTGTTCCCAAGACGTTTGTACGACGCATAAAAATGCGCCCGCCCAAAATTGGAATCAGGTGTTTTATATATCGGATCCTTAAGCTGCACCCACTTGTCGTTCACCTGTGTGATCATGTCAGATCCTGTTCTGTTGGTGACCAAATCGTTTAATCGTTTATTAAAATACCGTTGTTTATTCGCATAATATTCCTCTTCGCCTCCCAATGTTCTCACCAGCTCCAGGTATTTTTCATCATTTTCGCGAGCGGCCTTATTCCTCTTTTCATTGAGCTGTTGTGTCAGCTGCAACAGATAGTTCCCGATATCTTCCAATAGCTCGGTGTTCACTTCCTTTATATTTATTTTTGCTGTTTTTTCATAAGGAAAGGCGGTGTTTCGTGCGAGCGTCTTGATGCCATTCTTGATCAGGCGCACCTGAAAATCCACCACTGCGTTATTTTCCGTATTGTCAATATTACGCTCACAATAAAGAATGCTTTTCTGCAATTCAGGAATCAGGTAATCTTTGTAATAGGTAGCCCTGCTTTTTTCCTTCTGCACATCTGTAAAATGTTTTTGAAACTCGTTTGCGTTATGCTGATGGACAATAAGCGCTTCATAGGCCCAACGAGAGGTCATCACATCGCCAATCACGGGCACATACTTCTGCGATGTGATACTCTTGTGCAAGTTGTCGTAGGTCACAATAACACCACTAAACAGCAATTCGGGCACCAATATAAAGGGTATCAGAATATAAATGGTGATGACAGAGTTTAATGCCGAAGAAAGGTTTAGTCCTAATAAATTGGCGAAGCAGGAAGTGGTGAATAAGATCAGCCAATAGTGCATGTTCATCCCTTTTATTTCCAGGATAAAATTACCTATGAGCACAAAGCTTAACATTTGTATGGCTGAAATCATAAACAACAGCGCTATTTTAGAATGTAAATAACTGCCCCTGCTTAATCCTAAAAACGATTCCCGTTTCAGGTGCTTCCTGTCTTTTATTATTTCTTCGGCAGATATGGATAATCCCAAAAACAAGGCCACCACTACGGCCATAAAAATATAAGCCGGGATATTGTTGTTCTCCATAAAAATATAGGCATTTGGATCTCCCGTCCTGCCACTTATATATTTGGTAAAAAAACCCAGCAACACCGCCAGAACAGGGGCCTCCAAAAGACTTATTAACAGATATTGCTTGTTGCTCAGTTTCGTCAGCAAATCCCGCTGAAAAAAGATGCGGAGCTGGCCGATCTTTCCCGGGATGCTATACAGGCTATGTCCGGATTTCCTTTCCTCGGGGAAATCCGTTGACTGGCTATGCCGGGTCTCTAGAAAGAAGTCGTACCATTCTCTGGGTGTTATTTTCCTGGTTCGGGTCGGCTTTCCATACTCATTTACAATCTTGGATTCGATGATTTGCAAAAGCTGTTCGGGATTCACATTGCCGCATTCACCGCATTGTTCATCTGTCGCGTTAATATAGTTGCTCTTCCTTTTAAAATAGCCAATGGCCTCAATAGGGTTTCCCGAATAAATCAGATATCCTCCTTTATCCAGAAACAGCATCCTGTCGAACATCTTAAAGATGTCTGATGATGGCTGATGAATATTAACGATGACAATCTTACCATTCAGGGTTTGTTCTTTCAACAGGTTCATCACCACCTCCGAGTCGAGAGATGACAGGCCCGAAGTGGGTTCGTCCACAAACAGGATAGCAGGCTCCCTGATTAACTCAAGGGCTATGTTTAAACGTTTGCGCTGACCCCCACTAATGAGTTTGTTTAACAGATTGCCCACCACCAGGTCTTTAACGCCATACAAATCAAGGTCGTATAACATTTTATGGACATACTCTTTTCTTTTCTCCTCGCTATAGTTGCTCAGGCACAACTGTGCGTTGAAATCGAGATTCTGATACACCGTCAATTCTTCAAACAGGATATCATCCTGCGGCACATAACCGATAATACTATTGTTTGCCGGGCTATAATTCTGATACAGATCATGGCCGTTGATAAACACCTGTCCCTGTTGTGGTTTGATATTTCCATTTAAGATATTCAGCAGCGTGGATTTTCCGGCCCCACTGGCTCCCATGACCCCCACCAATTGTCCCGAATCGATACTAAGGTGTTGCAGAAGGACCCCGTTTTCACTGTTCTTAAATCTAAAAATAATATCGCGTGCAATTAAGGAAGCGCCGGTTTCTTTGCGCAAGTGCATAAAAACCTTTACCACATCGGTATAATATATGGTTTTTGTTGTCGCACTTCGCAACGATGATCCTGCCTCAAAAATATATACCTGGTGTGGCGTGAAATTTTGCCCATTCAAGTATACATCCTGGTTCCCTGTATAACGAAAGGCAAACGTATTGGTGCTCTTGATATGCAAAAAGATGATTTCCCCGCCTATATCTCCAATGTTACGGTGTACGATCCCAGCTTCAGACTGACCACCGTCAGAATCAAAAATAATCACATTTTCTTTCTCCGGCACATTTTTTAATTCGTTAAAAACAAAACCCTTACAGTTGAGGTATTCTGTTTCGTCAATATTAAAGGCCGTTGCCACGGAAAGCACAAAATCCAATTCTTTTTCTGTTAAAATGGCATCCAGTGAGATGAATTCCAGAAGTTTCAACAACACAAAGGTCTTTTGTTTCTGCTGCAATTCCTGATTGATCTGCTCACAGATAGCCATCACCTTCATGGCATCCACCATGGTCCGCTTTTTCCTTTTCTTGTCGGAGACATCCACTTTATTGGAGGCATACAATTGCAGGTAATCATCAAACCGGATCAGGTATTTCTCTATCAGATTTTTATTTAGGAGCTTACGCAAAAACGTTTCGACAAACTTACGTTCCCGGCTGGGTTGTTTAACCGATATGTCTATGTCAATTACCAGGGCAAATAATTGAATTAATGCCTTAATTATATTCTCATTCATGTCTTCTTTTTTTTCTTCCCAACGGTATGGTGGCTGTTTGGTGCAATCGGAAATCTCCGGGTTTAGATCTATCCAACCGTAGCTATATGCAGCTTAACTCTCTTTTGAGATTGTTTATAAAGCTACTAATATTTTCCTATCTTGTAAAAAAAAGTAATTCAGGCTATCCAGCAATACCAATAATGTCGAAAATTAAGACCATACTAAATTATAGGGGACCCATTGAATTTGAAACAACAGAAATTCTTTTACAGAAAGTTAAAAAGGATTTGGAGGCCCATGCTATAAAAAAGGTACTTAAAAAACGTGTTTACAACATTATGGTTGAATGCATTGAGAATATTCTCAGGCATCATGCAGCTCCCCCTAACACTACCATCCATCCATATATCATACTCGAGCAGGAGCAAGAGGGATATTTAATCACAGCAGGGAACCTGATCTCCAATGATGAAGTGAATGATCTCCATCAAAAGATTGACCATGTGAAGGGTCAGGATAAGGAAGGCTTGCTGAAGATGTATGAAGACCAGATTAATAAAGATGGTATCGCCATCAATAAAGGAGCTGGATTGGGAATTATCACCATAGCCTTAAAGGCCAACAGTAAGATTAACTATAATTTCACGCCGGTAAATGCAGGATGGTCTGTGTTTGAATTGCAGGTAAGCGTTCCTTTGGAGCATTAAAAAGTATATTTCATGAGAAAGCTAACAATAGACCCTACTCCCAACTCCCCAAAAATATGGTTTGAACCTGATAAATACAGCTTTGAAGTATCAGGGGAGTCAAGACCTGAGAATGCCAGTATTTTCTATAAAGATTTGATAGATTGGGTGAATGAACTGGAACTGTCGTTAAAAAACAATGACGGCTCAATTGACAGGCCCTATGTTTTTATTTTTAACCTGGAGTATTTTAATTCAACCTCGGCAAAGTTTATCCTCGATTTCTGCAAGAAACTGGGCAACTTGCATTCCATGGGTCATCCAATTGTTATTCACTGGCATTACGAAGACGATGATGAGGATATGCTGGAGGTAGGCCAGGAAATGTCCAGGATGTCCAAGTTCCCGTTTGAATTTATCGAGATTAGGACCTAAACCAAAATTCCTTCGGATATTAGGAAGTAACGACATTTAGCACGGAGCTCACTTTTAAACCCATAATACCACTGCCGCGTTCACCCTTTAGCAATATTCTCCAATAATTTCAAGGTAATTAGGTAGGTGGGTTTTATCCCTTCCTGGCCAAGGCCACCGGAAGCCAATGTTGTTTTGCTTTGCATGGGATTGTCCGAGGCGTAATAGGCATAATAGACCCTCACCTGTTCGTTGACACTTTTCCGCACCTTGGTGGCGGCCTGAATCGCCTTTTGATAATGTGCCCCCTCCATCTCAATTCCAATTGCATTCCACGAACTGTTCATAAAGTGCTTTAACACATCCTTGTTTTGCAGGGAGGTACCCAGAACAGTAATCATGTTCCCCTCGACCACATTAATCCCGTTTCCCGCAAAATCAGCTGCCTTAAAGCTGTTCTCGAACGGGTAGTTATCGCCGGTCCCCTCAAAAACATGAGCGCCGGGTACAATGATATCCCCTTTGTCTCCTTTCAGAATTCCCGCTTTACCCATAATGGAGATGGTCTCAATGTTCAGCCGCAATCTTCTTTCGCCTTTTATCTCGGGCTTTAACAATTCGTCCATACACTCGTACGCCTGTTCCCCAAAAGCATAATCCATTACCAATAACAAACCTCTGTCTGTGGTATTACCTTTTTCTGAATGCAACCATTTGGAGCTGTTGTTGTGTAAAGCTTTCTCCAGATCGATTATTTGAACATTAATATTGGCACCGGATGAATCCTTTATCATATGCAACCCATTTTGCAGCGCTATTTTTTCAATTTTGTCGCGGAGTTTTTTGTTTCCGCCCTCGCTTGTCTTGATGGCCAGTTCATCCAGGGAATCTATATCCGGTTCGGCCAGATTTCCGTATAGTGTGTTTAAAAAACTATGGAGGTTTGCGCTTATAATATGCAGTGGGCGTTCAATCCACCCTTTTTTCACAATAAAGTCTTTAATGTGATTGGCCCATTTCTCGCCATAAATATGATGCCCGATGATTTCCCTTAGTTTTTGGGAAAAAGATATTTCTCGTTTTATTCCCTTGATCTGTTCCTGTATGGTAAGGTGCCCCAGCCAATAAATAATTTCAAACAAGGAGGGCTCATCCTTTCTCTGGCCAAAATCTTCAACCGCCATCTTCGTTTCCAGGTAAGTACGCCCCAGCACGTTGCTTAAATAAGTGATTCCCTGCTTTATATCGCGATTATCGTCCGAGTTTATAAAGTTCTTAAGTTTATTCCAGTCATCAGAAACCTGTCCCTTAGGATCCAGACTGTTTTGCATTATTTTTTTTGATTCGTTGAACAGAAATGTCAGGTGCGTGAGAATATCGTAAATATCGCTTCGCCCACGGGTAACTTCAATATACATCGAATCTTCATCAATGCGGTAACAGTTTCTTCGCCGCTTTAAAGGAACGATAACATCGTAGTCGGACAATTCAAATCCTTCGCGCGCTATCAAGCGGATGTGCCTGCATTTTTCTATTCTCCTGGGCAAACGATCCAACACGTATTTCATGGCACTTAACTCCACCCTGTATGGGTCGGACATGGATCCGTAGATTTCCGGATTCAGGGTTAAGAATGTTTTGGTCAGCTCCTCTCCCGATACCCCCAGGGGTTTGTAACTGCCCCGGATGAACAAGTGACGCATGGTAATATACAACCTTTCGATGGCTGCCCTCGATTCCCTCGTCCTGATTTTATTGTCCATGAATATTTCTGTTTTAAAACGATATTGTTGTCCTATCACAGCACAACCGTACCTAATGAACCATTTCTCTTTTGCTAAACAATTTGTTCCTTGTCAAAGTCCCAGTAAGTTCTTCTGCCTTCTTTATAGGATATGGTTCCCATATGGGCTGTCATGGCTTCTTCAAAAGCCCTGTCGATATTACAACTTGGTTGTGTACCATTGTTTAGCCGGATGCAGTCGAGCCATTCGCGAAGGTGCAGGTGTGTGGTATCCACTTGTTTTCCGTCACGATAGGTATATAACAATCCGCGACCTGCAAAGTATTTCTCGGTGGCCGACGTGATGGCATCTACCTTGTTTTTGCCCGGAGTATAGCTGAAAATCGGTTTCCCGGGATCCATCAAACCATTTTTTATCTTCTCTTTGTACCTGGTCGAATTTGGGTCTACATTTATTTCAAGCGTATTGCCTACGTGCATCGTAGCATCATGACCCATAATCATTTTACCGCGGGTGTTCTGATTTGCCTGGGTTGCGCTGTATAAGAGCGTTAAGTCTTTGTGAGCAAATTCATAGGCCATTGTCAATACATCAGGCACGGTTCGTCCGTCCTTAAAATAATAGATACCCCCGGAAGCCATGGAAGAGGATGGCATGCCTAAATCTAATATCTGATTCATCGCATCGTATTCATGGGTAAACAAATCGCCGCTTAATCCGGTGCTGTAGTCCCACCAGCATCGCCAACGGAAAAAGCGTTCCAAACTAAAATCGTGCCATGGAGCCGGTCCTATAAACTGTTTCCAGTCGATATTGTTCTTGTTGGCTTTGGGGTGAATATTATACACCCATGCCCCATTGGGAGAATTACGGTTGGTACAGGTTTCTATAAGCGAAATTTTTCCCAAGGCTCCTTTTTCAATAATCCCTTTGGCAACATGGTAACTATCCGTTTGACGGTTCTGATGTCCTAACTGAAAGACATTTCCCTTTTCTTTCACTATTTTACGAACCATATATGTTTCATCTAAATGCCACGACAAGGGCTTCTCGCAATATATATGTTTCCCGTTAAGCGCGGCCTCAATGGCTATTGAAGAATGCAAATGATCCGGGGTTCCGATTATGACAGCATCTACATCATCCGATTTAACCAATTCCTGATAGGTTTTGTATCGCTTTGGGGCTTTACCCTTTTTCCCGGAAATGCCCTGACGGTAAATATTCTGACCTGCCTTGATGGCATTCTCAGCATGAATATCGAAGACGTCACATATGGCGGTTATCTCCACCCCGAGATCTTCCTGGTCAATAAAATTCTGATATCTTTTTTCCCACCCTTTTTCGGTTTTGGCTTTAGTCGCCAATTTATCGATATATTCAGGCTGAGCAAAGCCGAGTGACCTTAACAAATAGTTACAGCGGCTTCCGTATCCAACCACACCAATTCTAATTTTCTTATTTACCGGAACATTAAGGCTGCTTTTTTCACTTAAATCAAAATCAAGCTCTTCGAGCAAGTGTTCGTTTAAGGTATCGTAATACCTGTTTTTACTATACATTCCATAAGCAAAAGCGCCAACAACAGGTACGGTGGCCAAACCCTTCAATACTTCCCTTCTGTTCAATTTTCTTGGAGAAGATTTTGGTATAGAATTTTTGTCTTTTTCTTCCATTTTATATACGCTTGTTTTTAAATAGTAGTCGGTCGATTCCTATATAATAACTACTTGGTATAAGAAACAACACGACCAAGATGCAGCACTCAATTGCGTTTTTGTTCACTAAAAGGTAACTTCCCTCCGAAGGCATCATATATTCCGAACCAATCACAGGTGGGTGTGAAAGATAAAACATCAGGATCATTATCGCTCCGGCAATAGAAGCATATCGGGCCAAAAGTCCTAATATTAAAGCCAGCCCAATTAATATTAACCCCCACTGGATGATAATATCAATAGCGTTCAGTATTATTTCTGTGTCAACCATCCATAAGAACCACTGTTTAAACAGGCCTTCAGAATCCAACAGATATCCAGCTGCACTCCAGTCGGGATTTAACATTTTTACAGCACCTTCATATAATAAATGCCATCCTATCAATACCCGGCATATTACGAGTGCCGATAGCTGGTATTTATTTATTGCATAATTTGTTGATTTATCCATTTAATCAGAGCTTTTCTTGTATTATTAAAACCTTGTAAGTGTTTGCTCTTCGCCAGCTTTTAGGTTCAGACTAATTGTTTTATCCCCTACTTTTATTTTACACGAACCGCCGTTTTTCGATGAAATCACCACATTTTCAGGATTACCATTTTTCCATTTCATATCCAATGTAAAGCCACCACGTGTGCATAAGCCAGATACATTCCCATTGGGCCAAACCTTTGGCAAAGCTGGCAATAACTGAATGATGGTTTCCCCGTTTTCATCTTTCAGATGACTTTGAACCAACATCTCCGCCATACCTGCTGCTCCTCCAAAATTGCCGTCGATTTGGAAAGGCGGGTGCATGTCGAATAAATTGTCGGCCATCGATTTTTGAAACAGTGCCTTTAAATTTTCATAAGCCTTATCTGGATTTTGAAGTCTGGCAAAGAAATTGATAATCCAGGCCCTGCTCCATCCGGTGTGGCCTCCACCATTTGCCAAGCGCCCATCAATGCTGCGGTTAATGGCATCGATGTAATAAGGAGTTTGTAATTCGCTGAACTGTCTCCCCGGATATAGACCAAACAAATGGCTCATATGGCGATGTCCTGCGTCCACCTCTTCAAACTCCTGCGACCATTCCATTAAACGGCCATCGGAACCGATTTTTGGCAGCGATAGGTTGGCAAGTGCTGTTTTTACATCCGCTACAAAATCATCTTCTATTTCAAGAATTGCAGCAGCCTCCAACAGGTTGGTAAAGTTGTCCCAGATAATTTCCTGGTCCATGGCATTGCCCATATCAAGTCGAACCATTTCTTTATCGGTTCCCGGTGCATAAAATTTATTTTCGGGCGAAGTTGACGGCCCTGAAACCAATTTCCCGGAACGGGGATCTACCGAAAGCCAATCAAGCAGAAACTTACTCGATTCTTTTAAAATCGGGTATGCCCGATTAGCTAGAAATTCCTTATCGCCGGTAAAACGATAATGTTCCATAAAATGCTGCGTACACCAGGACGAGCCAAAGGGCCACATGCCATACTGTACTTTGCCAATAGGTGCTGTCCAGTGCCACACATCCGTAGTATGGTGCACCACAAAACCATCACAATTATAAACTTCTTTTGCCGTTTTACTTCCCGGTTCAACTAGGTCTTCCAGTAAGTCGAAAAATGGTTCGTGACATTCACTTAAGTTGCAGATTTCCACCGGCCAGTAATTCATCTGAAAATTGATGTTGGTATGAAAATCACTGTTCCAGGGAGCGCTCAGGTGCTGGTTCCATATTCCCTGCAAATTGGCAGGCAGGTTGCCCGGCCTTGATGAGGAAATAAGCAGGTAGCGTCCATACTGAAAAAACAGCTGCATCAATCCAGGGTCGTCCGCACCTTGCTTGATGGCCTCCAACCGCTTATTGGTAGGCACATTAACGTCTCCTGAATTTCCAAGGTTAAGGGTCACCCTTCTAAACAACCGTTGGTGCTCTGTTTGGTGCTCGTCTACCATTTTTTCAACGGTTTTTTTCGATACCGCTTTTAACTGTTTAGCACAAACTGCCGAAAGCGTATGTGTTAATGGAGAATAAGGCTCGTCGGCATTATAATCGGTGGCTGCCGAGATAAATAAGGTTAACCCATTAGCCCCGCTTACCTTTATATTTCCCTCTTCAGCAATGGTTTTTCCACCGTTAGGCACAGCCAGCAATTGGGCTTCGTATTTCACGCCCGGATGTTTGCCTTTTTGGCTGGCTTGCCCCCACATTCTGATTTTGTTTTTGCCTACCGTAGCTACCTCAAAATCGGCAGGACGGTCTAAACTCAAATTAACACTCATGGATTTAGGTTTGTCGGCAGAAAGCTTTACAACAATAACCTGATCTACAGGGCTCGAAAAAACCTCGCGGGTATAGTTGACACCGTTTAATGTAAAAGTTGTTTTGGCAATGGCTTTGTCGAGGTCTAGTTCCCTGCGGTAATTTTCAGCTTCACCTTTCAATTGAAAGTCCATGTTCAAATTACCCAGTGTTTGGTAACTTCTTGGTGCAATCCTGGGCGACAATACATCGGTTTGCATAATGCTGTCGGCTTCCACGTATTTTCCATTAAAAATCGACGCTTGCGCTTTTGCGATGGATTTCCAGGCCCCATTGCGATTTTCAGGAACGGGAGGCCCGGCCCAAACCGATTCTTCGTTGAGCTGGATGGTTTCCTTTTCAATGCCACCAAATACCATGGCACCCAAACGCCCATTTCCAACTGGCAGGGCTTCCATCCATTTTTCTGCAGGTTTATCGTACCATAATATTTTTTCTTGTGCTGACGTGCCTGTAATCAGACTTAATGCAATACTAAGTATTGCAAATATTCGTTTGTTCATTGTACAGTTTTTTTACTTGTTCCTGAATCTATTAATATTTTTATCTATTCTATATTTTTCATGGTTTCATGAGGTTTATCCTGACAGCAGATAAACTTAACTAAATTAGTTTGTATGACCAAAGCGATATTCCGTGCCTCTGGGGCAAGGAGCATACACTGTATTCAGGTTGTGCCTGATCGGCTGGCCAGAATAACACCCAGTCGTCAGGAGCCGTTTCGATGATATAAACTCCCTATATATCTCCAACTTTAAACCCTATAAAGCCAATTGGCACCTTTTTATGTAATACGGATTGTCATTTGCACCAAACTTCGTGGGAGCCTTAGATGCTTTAAGCAAATAAAATTACTTACATCCCATATCCAGTAACGCTTCGGCGAATGCCTTGCCAGCCTGAGCATGGAACTTAGCCGAGCCGTAGTAGTGAACAAAGCCACCAATAGAGGCAGCCCGCTTCCATAGGGCCATCTCTTCAGGGGTGAGTATTTTAGCTTTGTAATCATCCATATAAGCTTTCTTCTGCTCCGGCGTCATTGAGCCATCGGCATTTGGCCCATCGGCAAGTTGTTTCGACAATTTTCTACCCATGTTTTTCACCTTTGTTTGTTTCTGTTCTATGAATCCAAGTACATCTTCTCTGAATGGTGCCGTCTGAACGGCAGCTACACTCCCTTTGAACTCTTCCATTTGCGCTGGCACCGCCATGGCTTTACGGAAAAGCTTCATGCGATAATCCGATTTGTTAACCACCTTAAATGTGCCTGGTGTGTAATTCCCATACTGACCCATCACACCTATAACAAATGGCAGTTCGGGAGCCTTCAAATCCTTACGGACATCGCGTATAAATTGTGCCAATAAATGGCTGTATTGATCATACTGCTTTTCTCCATAACTTGATGGATAGGTGGTAAGATCACTAAAGTCATTCCATCCCTGGAACCAAACAAAACCCGACAATTCATAGCCTGCATCCGGGTCGTAGTCCGGGTAGACCCGCTTTATATCGCCCAGAACCTTTCGGACATGATCCATCATGTAACGATAGTTTCGGCCCGTTGCCTCCTTTTTCTGCGCCCTAACCTTCTCTAGCGCGCCCTTTTGGGTCAATATTTCTACCTGATAGTCATTCATTACGTATGGACCGGAGCCAGGCGATCGGTAATCCACACTTAGATTTTGGCCTCCCCAGGCGGTCTTGATAATTAAGATAGGGCCATCGTATGATTCTTCCATGGTGATGCCGAACATATACTCCGGTCCGATAAAATCGTCAGGTTTCGTGGGATCTGTTCTGCGCACACCGTAACCGGCAGTCAACTTGCCATATCCTTCTCCTCCGTATTGGTTCATCTTTCCATTCAGCGAAGAGATCCAAACCCTTTCACATACCTTCGGTTTGCCGTCGGGGCCAAGCATCTTCTTAAGCAATGGGGCGGTTGCGGGATCGTCTCCAATATAGTCGAAGGTCGAAATACCCCCAGTGCCGACCATATTCGACTGCCCGGCCATTATGTAAATCTTAAGCGGTTTTTTTGCAAAGGCCGGACTAATACAAAAAAAGGCAACAAAGACAGCAAACATGAGTTTTACAGCTCGTATCATAGTTTCTTCTTTAAACGTTAAAAATTTGTATGCTTCATTCTTTTTTACCAATACGCACCTCTAAAAACTATTTTTCGATGCTATTTTTAAATAATCGATTTATGAATTATAAGGCCTACTTTAAATGATAAGGGGTATTACAAACCAAAATGATACTCCTCACCGCGAAAAGCAACAGGCGTAACATTCGGTTTGGGTTGAACCTTACCTTTGGGCCAGAACATCACCCATTCGCCGGGCGACATTTCAAGGTGGTACGTACCTCTATCATTTGGGCTAATCTTTGTATTTTTTGAGGCCACCCATTGTGCATCCTGCATGGCAGGATCAACTTCTACTTCCCCGCCTGCTTCTGACTGAATTAACACCCATTGGGTTTTACTTTGCTCACGTCGGGCACTCGCCAAATAAGCGCCTTCACCACGAAGCTGGTGAAACTGAACATCGGGCCACTTTTCGGGAACAGCAGGAAAAATACGCAGCTGTTTGCCCCAACTCTGCAACAGCATTTCTTGCATTGTGGTGGCTCCATGCAATGGTGTTTCCATCACAGGCAAACCGATTTCAGAATAAAAAGTATTGGGCTTTAAAAACGACTTTAAACCATTGAGTAACTCTAAGGCCCGGTCGCCATCATTCAGTATGGCAGCCATACATGCCCCTCCTGTATACGAATAGCCCATGGCCCGCCCGAAGCTGTGCCAGTGCGTTAAACTACGATCAATTAATTCACGGTTCTCCTTAGTTTCAGGAGTAAGTGTATGCAAAGGATATACCGCCAACAAGTGCGACCAATGTCTGTGTCGATAATCTAATGTGACATCTTTTCCAACCATTCTACCGGTTGCTTCATCAACATGAACCGGCATCAATTTCGTTTTAATTTCTTTCCAGGCGGCAATTAAAGGTTCTTCTTTTTCTGAAAGACCTTTTTCTTCTGCCATTTCGAGTAAACGCCCCAGGCCCCAATTCAACAGATCGAGATCGTAAGTACAATCTACTGCCATTTTATATTCAGGACTAAAGGTTTGGGGCAGACTCAATAAACCCTCCTCGTTTTCTACCAAAAAGTGTCGGTAATAATTTACAGCACGAGTTAGCAGCGGATAAAGCACGGTGTCGCGTAGTTCCTTGTCTTGCCAATAGATGCATTCCATATCTACGTTATGCAGCCCCCACAACAAGTTTCCAATCTCACTTCCAATTTTGGGTTCTATGGGCTCCCGGCCTCCAGGTTGCCCGGCATGTCCCGCCAGATCCCAGCCCGAGCTGTTTCGACCAATGGCATACGAATCATGACGATAAGGTTCGGCTACGTTTTTGGCCAGGTTCTCGCGGTTCACATTCAGCTGATGACTCATGGCCGAAACCATTCCACGGCGATTGGCAACATAGCCACCACTGTGCGAAAGTTGTACATTCAGATTCCACCAGGTTGCGCACCACGCAGTTGGTTGCAACCATGGTCCCTGATTATCAATAATCCATCCTTTATCGCGTGTAGCGCAGGCCAATTTGTATTGTTGTATCCAGTAAAAAGCATCCCAGTAGCGGTCGCCCACCGAAATAAAACTTTGCGGATAATAGTTGTGCCACCATTCGCGATGCGATTCCATCCACTTTTTCTGATCGGCCATAGCTGCTGCACGTACCGCCAAGACAGCATTGCTTACTGCTTCGTTGCCCGGAAAACTGTGTTGAACACTTAACCAAAGTCGTGTGGTGTCGCCCACTTCTTTTTGTACCCATGCCACAGCTGTTTGTCCTCCGGCAATTAGATTTTGAACGGCAGTTTGCACACCATCACCGAACGTTGAAAGCGCCGGAGAAGGATTGACCGGAGTTCGTGGTGCGTTGGAACGCACCGAACGTGGATTCCGTGCTTCTTCAGCAATGTAGGTAAATTTAGTTCCTTCAAGATTACCTTCGGCAACTAGATCGAAACGCATGACCGGTTCTGTGGCATGTACAATTGTTTTCCAATCCACAGCACCTCCATTAGATAAAAGCGTTCCTGTCGCTTCCGCATCCCACAACGAGAGGCGTGATTTGCTTTCTGTTATTTCTTTTGGTAATTGCAGTTTCAGGTGACCAATAAAATGTCTACCACGATTAAGCGCTGTAAAATTCTTTTCCGTAAGGTCATCGTCCTCCATGGAGCGGTGTTCATGTGCTGCCGAACAACCTACATCCCATCTGAGCGTATGGCCGTCGATTTTATACATAAGCGTACCTTGCTCGCCATTGCCCAGGAAAGGTCCTTCGAACCATGTTCCGGGAAGTGAATCCCATTGCATATCGTGATTGGCCATAAAAGCCGGCCAGTCTACGGCATCCATTCCCGAACAGGTATCGCCTGCTTTAAGAACCATTCCCCTATTTTTACTCGGAGATTTTTGTGCGCCGGCAAGTCCAACACAAAGGACTGATAACAATATTATCCATATATTCTTCATCTGTTTATTATTTAGCAAAACCTTGATAACCAATGCAAATTCTAATCTCCGAATCAAGTTCGGAGCAGGCTATGCTCCTGTGTGCCCGATTATTTGCCCTGGCCATGCCAGTTTCATATGATCACCTAATTACAAAATATTATTCCCTACATGTTTTTTCCAGTCTCCATTGCGGTTTTCAGGAACGGGAGGCCGGCCCAAACCGATTCTTCGCTGAGCTGGATGGTTTCCTTTTCAATGCCACCAAATACCATGACACCCAAACGCCCATTTCCAACTGACAGGGCTTCCATCCAATTTTCCGCCGGTTTGTCGTACCACAAAATGGTTTGCTATGTTTCTGAAATGCCTGAAATCAGCACCAATGCAATGATAAATGTAGTTACTCGTTTATTCATCGTTTAAGTTTTTACTTGTTCCTGAATCCATTATTGTTTTTAAGGTCTTTTCCATTGAATTTGCCAGCTCCCGGTTCTCATCGATAATATCAGTGGTTTCTGAAATATCCTTTTTTAAATCGAACATTGAAAATGGTTTTTCAAAGGCCTTTCCTCTTGGAGTTTCACGACCACCGGAGCCATTACCCAAGACCAACTTATAGTCTCCGTTTCGAATGGCAAATGTACCACTAACCGAGTGATTCACAATTGGAGCCCGTGAGAAAGCATCGTCGTTTTCCTGTAATAAAGGGAGAAAACTAAAACTATCCTCACCCTCATTTTCGGAAAGGGAAACACCTAATAAATCTGCAAAAGTTGCCAGAAAATCAGTAGTGCAAATGGTTTGTTCTTTCACCTGTCCTTTTTTAATTGCGGCCGGCCAACGTACCACGAAAGGAACACGGTGTCCACCTTCCCAAACATCGGTTTTTGTTCCGCGATAAATGTAATTTGCCGTGTGGTTTTTGGCGTAAAAACCCTGAACATTCTCATTCATTAAATGGTCAGCTTCCACACTTTCATCCAGGCGGTACATAAACGAACCATTATCTGACGTAATCATCAGCAAGGTATTTTCTTCCATCCCGGCCGCTTTTAATTTGTCGGCCATGCGGCCGACCACATAATCGGTTTGATGCACAAAATCGCCATAAGCTCCCAGTTCTGTAGTGCCCACAAAACGTGAGTCGGGCCACACTGGTTTATGCGGTGCAGGTAAAGCAAAATACATGAACATGGGTTTATCGGTTGGACGTTTATCAATTAAACTTTCGGCTTTATTTAACAGGTTTTCCCAAGCCGTTTCAAAATCAAAATTTTCAGCTTTGTCACCTTCCCTTAAATACCTTGGAAAATCTTGTTTTGGTTGTATTTGCGTAGGAACCTGGGTAAAATGGTCGTTTTCGATATAAACGTACGGAGGAAAATCGAGCGATGCTGAGATTCCATAAAAATAGTCGAAGCCGTTCACTGTTGGATTATTTTCAATTTTACCGGCATAATCAACAACTCCGGCAGTGTCTATTGTAAAATCCATTCCCAGATGCCACTTTCCAACACCTGTGGTATAATAGCCATTTTGTTTCAAAAGCGATGCAATGGTCGTTCGCTGCGGATCAATCAGGTGTTCGCTGAATCCATTTAACACCCCTTTCTTTTTCCATGTGCGCCAACAATAACGCCCGGTAATAATTCCGTAGCGCGTAGGTGTGCAAACGGCTGAGTTTGTATGGGCATCGGTAAAACGAATTCCTTCAGCTGCAACCTTGTCCATTGCCGGTGTTGGAATTTTGGAATCCGCGTTGTAACAATGTACGTCACCACTTCCTAAATCATCAGCCAGTATAATGATAATATTTGGTTTCTCTGTTTGTTTTTCCACAGTAGAACATGCGGAAACAAGGACCGCTAAAATCGGAAAAAATAAAGTTTTATAATTCATTTTTGTTTTAATTTAATGTTTTAGCTCGCTGAGCTTGATTGTGTACGCCTCCACTTTTTCGTTGTCAATACTCCATATTTCGTATCGCAGCGTTGGATCAGATGATGTTGTATTGAAGATAAGCTTCCCAAACGAACATTTTTCACGGTAGCACAATATTCTTTCAGGGTCGTCCATACAATCATGCGTGTGTGTATTTATCAGTTTCGAACTTTCCATTTCATATAATGGGTAACCGTTTTCGCGCTCAATTTTCCATAAGTCGCTGCGGTGTCGGTCGGCAGACAGAAGCACAACGCCTTCAATTTTATTTTCAGCCAGGAAATCGAAAATCTCCTTGCGTTCTTTTTTATATCCACGCCAGGTATCGAATCGCCCGGCCATACCTGCTTTAGCACCATATGCCCAAGGAACGCTGGAAACAATTACCTTAAATGTCCCTTTCGATGCCAGTAGTTTTTCCTTTAACCATTTTAATTGAACAGGACCCAACATTTGCGGATCTTTGATATTTCCATCTGCACTAGAAGGTTCACGATAGTAACGGCAGTCCAACATGAAGAAATCGATATCGGCCATTTGAAAATCGTACCATATACCGGGATTTTTATCACCACCTCCATAATAGGGATTGGCAAACTGATTTCGGAAAACTTCAAAAACCGGACGTTTCCATTTCGGTGAATCAATTTCCTTTCCACCAAACTCATCGTTATCGCCAAAATCGTGGTCATCCCAAATTGAAAGGATTGGTGTCCCCGATGAAAAATCACGAAACTCGGGTTTACTTTGCCTTCGAAAATAACAGTACCTTTGAATTTCAGCGTTCTCCGGATAGTCGATATAAACATTGTCGCCCAATAACAGCATTGCATTTAAATTATGCGATTTCAATGTATTCCACATGTACGAGTGCCAGGGAATGTAAGCGGCACCACCACCAAAAGCTACGGTAGTTTCGCCGGGCTGCCCTTCCACAGCTTGTGTTGTAAATTCGTAAACTTTATCTTGAATTTTACCATCAATCTTTACTTTGTAGAAATAGGTAGTTTTTGCCATGAGGCCTTTAGCATCAAGTTTTGCAGTATACTCTGAATCTCCACTTGTTTGTACTTCTGCAGTCAAAATCTCATTGTCGAAACTTCTATTCTCGCTTAAAACAATTTGGGCTTTTGATGTATGAGATGTACGCAACCAAATTTTTGCAGTGCTTGAAGTAGTATGCCCAATCATTGGACCATGAACGATTGTTGTCCCATTCTTTTTAATAAATTTCTTGAACTGGGGTAACTTATTTAAAGAAACAAGCATTTCGTGAGGACCTTGGTAGCGGTCGATACTTAAGCCCCAATTTAGCGACTTATGCACGTTTGCCATGGCCGAGTCGGCATTTCCCATTCGGGCAAAGGCCAATGCTTTCACAAAACAAGCCTCTGCATCAATTCCTTGTTTGTTGGCATGTTCAATGGCAGCTTTGGGATTTCCATTGGCAATCTCAATTAAATACTTAGTTACACCAGTTTTACGATTATACCAGGACTTGGCATTATCAGTATAGCGTAATTCAGGTTTGTTTTCCGGCCTATCTGCTTGACAAAAAGTAAAAAGAAATGCTACCAATACCAATAAAGCTATGTCTTTCATATTATTATTTATTTCGTTTGTATTCGATGTAATTCTCATTGAATTTTAATATTTAGGTTCTGTGTTTGTTTTTCTGAATGAGAATATGCGGAAACGGTGACCGCTAAAATCAAAAAAAAAGCTTTGAGGTTCATTTCGTTTTAATAAAAAATCTATTTAAGTCATTATTATAAATATTTTTCCGGAAAGCCCTTTCTTTTTGAAATTTCAAAGTTGCCCGCATTATACTTACTTAACAACCGTAAGTGTTACCGTCTTTAAATCTTCTGTTCTCGAAGAAGCGCCAACAGAAACCGTGAATGTTCCAGGTTCTACAACCTTGTTCATGTCCTGTGTTAAAACTGCGAGATTCTCCGAATTTAATTCAAACTCCACCTTTTGGGTTTCACCTGGTTTTAGGCTAATACGCTTAAATCCCTTCAGCATTTTTAAGTAACGGCCCACGGAGGCATAATCGTCGCGTATATACATTTGCACCACTTCATCGCCAGGCCGCATTCCGGTATTTGTAACATCCACTGACACCGTAGTGGCACCACCTGCTTGTATGACCGATTTCGCTAATACGGGATTTCCATACTCAAAAGTGGTATAACTTAAACCATACCCAAATGGGAACAATGGAGATTTATCGCTGTATTTATAACGACCTTTGCCATGACCCACAAAATCGGGACGCTCCAAATAAGTGACAGGTACTTGTCCAACGGATCGAGCAAATGAAACGGTTAATTTTCCTCCCGGGTTAACATCTCCAAAAATGACATTTGCGACAGCATCACCAGAGCGCATACCTAAATACCACGTTTCAAGAACTGAAGGTATGTTCTCAGCAATGTAGTTAATACTTAAAGGACGACCATTAATAAGCACTACAATAATGGGCTTACCCGTTTTATGGATAGCCTCAACCAATTCATTTTGAACACCTGTTAAATCAAGATCGTCACGGTCTTCGCCTTCTCCACATGTTCTGCGGGAACCTCCAACGACAAGTATTACAGCATCGGATTTTTTTGCTGCTGCTATGGCTTGTGAAAAACCTGCTCTGGATTCTCCTTGTAAGTCACATCCCTGGGCATAATTTATTTTTACTTTTCCATCTACTTTTTTAGTTAATCCATCTAAAACAGAGACATAATAAGGGGGTAGGCCGGAATATCCACCTAATAATGAATAGGTGCCACTTTTAGGTTTAAGTTGATGTGCATTGGGGCCAATAACCGCTAACGACTTAAGCCTTGCCATATCGAGGGGTAACAAATCATCCTCATTTTTTAATAATACGATGGCTTTTTCTGCCATTTCCTGAGCAAAGTCCTGATGCTCAGTCCGACTAACAACGGTGTCAGTTTTAAATTCATTGCCCGAAGAAGCAAACAAACCCAACTTGTATTTTGCTGTTAAAATGCGTGATACAGAGCGATCAATATATTTAATCAAGTCAGGGTTTTGTTCCAAGGTATCTTTTAAGATGGAAGAACGATAGGAGGAAAGCGCAAGGGATTTATCCAGCACCAAATCCATATCCACACCAGCTTTAAGCCCAAGAATGGCTGCTTTTGTTCTGGTCTCAGGAATAAAATGCATCGTTTCAAGTCTTCCCACATCGTTATTGTCAGAAACAATAAAACCATCAAAGCCAAGCTCCTTTCGCAATATATCATTAAGCAACCAGGAATTCATATGACAAGGTACACCATTAAAATCCTGGTGTCCGGGCATTATACTACCAATTTGGGCTTCTTTTACCGCTGCCTCAAATGGCGGAAGGTACACTTCGCGTAAACGGCGCTCCGACATATCGCTAAAACCTGCGTTTATACCACGTTGGTTTTCGGGGTAACCAACAAAATGCTTTGCCGTTGCCATAATATGGTTTTCGTCAAATTGTTCCTCTCCCATACCTTGCATTCCCTGTATAAAAGCAACCCCCATGCGTGCCACCAAATAGGGGTCTTCTCCGAAAGATTCTTCGACTCTTCCGTAGCGAGGGTCGCCTGATATGACATCCAGATTAGGCGAATAGCAGTGTGTAATATTTAGAGCGCGGGCTTCCAATGCCGTTTGTGAAGCCATTTTTTTTATTAATTCCGGATCCCAGGTAGACCCATTGGCAATTGCCTGTGGGTAAACCGTAACGCCATTAAACCATAAACCATGTAATGCTTCGCCAAATTTCATAAAAGGAATACCTAACCTTTTGTTTGCCGGCACATCTTGTGTCATCTGTGCAATCTTCTCATCCAGCGTCATCTGATCTATAAGAGATTCAACTTTTCCTGTAATGTCAGCAACTGTTGGGTCTTTCGTCTCCGTTTGCTCTGGTTGACATCCCCCCAAAAATACAATCGCCAAAATAAAAATCAGTTGTGGTTTTATATTCATTTTTTTTATTTTGTTTGTTCTCAATAAGGGATATAAACTGCCATTTTTAATTTTTTTTTACCTCAAGAATTCTCCCCTGTGTATTCTAAAACTGTGCTTTTTCCAATTCTTATGTGCAGCGAACACTTTGTTTTCCCTTTAGATTCTCATGCTCGCGCCAAACCCAAACAAACTTCAAATTAAGCCAGTTGGGGCTGTCTGTAAAACCCAACTTCTGCCCCGATGAATAGTGACAGGTGTTTCGCTTGGATTTGAACTCTCTAGCTCAAACGCTCTATTTTCTGACCAATCACTAGTTGGTAAGACCAAATCGATATTCCTCACCTCTGCGGTCAACAGGAGTAACACTGGTTTCAGGCTGTGCCTGATCGGCTGGCCAGAATAGAACCCAGTCACCGGGAGCTGTTTTGATGGTATAAACTCCTTGCTCGTTCCTCACTTTAACACCTTTAGAGTTAATCCATTTCGCATTTCCCAATTGTGTTTGCACTTCTACAGTTCCTCCCGCTTCTGCCTTTACAAGTACCCATTTTGTTTTTCCCTGCTCGCGGCGGGCACTAACCAGAAAACCACCTTCGCCGCGTAGTTGGTGAAACTGAGCATCCGGCCATTCTGTTGGCACTGCCGGGAAAATGCGCAGTTTTCCGCCCCAACTTTGCAGCAGCATTTCCTGCATCGCGGTGGCACCGTGTAGTGGCGTTTCCATCACAGGCAGGTGATCAATTTCGTAATAACAGGTATTTGGCTGCAAAAACGACTTCAGTCCATTAAGGAATCCAAAGGCCCGTTCGCCGTCGCCAAGCAGAGAGGCCATACACGAACCACCCGTAAAGGAATAGCCCATTGCCCGCCCGAAACTGTGCCAGTGGGTCAGGCTACGATCAATTAGTTCGCGGTCTGCCGACGATTCCGGAGTAAGGGTTCGCAAAGGATAAATAGCCATCAGGTGCGACCAGTGGCGATGACGCCCGGTCAGCTCAACGTCGCGGCCAATCATTCGTCCGCTCTCCTCATCGATGTGCACCGGCACGAGTTTTGCCTGAATTTCTTTCCAGACAGGAATCAGTGGCTCGTCTTTCTGCGACAGCTTCATTTCTTTTGCCAGTTCAAGCAAGCGACCTACGCCCCAGCCCAGCAAGTCTATATCGTAGGTACAATCAGCGGCTATCCGGTATTCGGGACTGAAGGTTTCGGGCAAGCTCAATTGGCCATCTTCATTTTCCACCAGAAAATGTCGGTAGTAATTCACAGCACGTGTAAGCAAAGGATAGAGTACGCTGTCTCGCAAATCTGTATCCTGCCAATAACGGTATTCCATGTCGACATTGTGGATTCCCCACAACAGGTTCCCGGTTTCACGGCCTATTTTTGCATCGAGGGGTTCGCGGCCTCCCGGCTGGCCCGCGTCACCCAGGAGATCCCATCCCGAAGTTGAACGGCCGAGGGCATAGGAATCGGCGCGGTAGGGTTCTGCAACATTTTGTGCAAGGTTATCGCGATTGATGTCAAGTCGATGACTCATAGCCGACACCATACTTCGTCGATTGGCCGTGTATCCCCCACTATGCGAAAGTTGCACATTCAGGTTCCACCACAGGGCAGGCCACGCAGTAAGTTGCAACCATGGCCCCTGATTGTCGATGATCCACCCTTTGTCGCGCGTGGCGCAGGCGAGTTTGTATTGCTGGATCCAATAGAAGGAGTCCCAGTAGCTATCGCCGGTGGAGATAAAACTTTGCGGATAATAGTCGTGCCACCAGGTGCGGTGCGCTTGCACCCATTCCGACTGGTCTGCCCGGGCGGCATTTCGCACGGCTGCAACAGCTTGATTTACGGCGTCCTTGTTCGGGAAGCTATGCTTGACGCTGAGCCAGAGAAGGGTTTTTCCGCCCACTGTTTTCTGTATCCAGGCGACGGCGGTCTGTCCTCCAGCATGGAGGTTGTGGACAGCTGTATGCACCCCGTCGTTGAGCGTTGTCAATTCTGGCGAAGGGTTTGCGGGGACGCGCTTTTCGTCAACCGGCTTTTTCAACGTCAGGGCACGCACCGCGCGGGGATTGCGCGCCTCCTCAGCCACATATACCAGCTTAGCCCCTTTGAGAGTGCCCTGGGCCAACAGCTCGAAACGCATGACGGGTTCGGTGGCGTGCACCAGTGTTGCCCAATCAAGCGTACCTCCTTTGGTGTTGAGCGTACCTGTTGCTTCGGCATCCCACAGCGAAAGGCGCGACTGGGCCATGGTGACATCTTCAGGGAGCTTTAGCTGCAGGTGGCCAATAAAATGCCGGCCGCAATTGAGCACGGTAGGGTTTTTATCTGAATAATCGTCCTTTTCAACCGGGCGATGATCGTGAGCCGCAGAACACCCAACATCCCATCGCAGAGTTTGCTCATCGAGCTTGTACATTAGCGTGCCTTGTTCCCCATTGCCAAGAAAAGGTGCATTAAACCAATTGTCTGGCAAGCTATCCCACAGCATATCATGATGGGCCATGAAGGAGGACCAGTGCACCTTATCGACCACCGGATCGGTAGCCCGCAGACTATTTGTAAGAAATAGTGTAAGTAATATTACAACTGCTCTTTTTGTCATTTTTCAATATTCATTTACTCTCCATAAAAAACATCATCCCAATCATCGGTACGGAAAGGCAGTGCAGGCAAACCTTGTAGGTTAAATAAAGTGGCGTTGGCATTGTTAGCCCAGTTGTACCGCACGGCCACCGGACGTTGCACTTTTGCTGAATTTAAGATAATTTTGTTGCCTTCTTGCTTCGCTCTTGCGGGGTAAAATATTTTGTTCTCTCCGGCCACATAAAACGAATAAATACCACCAATGGCAAATCCTGAAGAATACAACTCCGAACCCGGCGTTTCAAATTCCAGCACCATTTTTTCACCTTCAGCCTTATAAGAACTTAAAGCCGGCCCCTGATAAACCACATCGGTTTTTCCGTAGGTTTGATTTAAAGCCACTAAACTCAAACGGCGTCCAACTTCTCTTTTTTGTGGTGGATGAATGTCGTAAACAGCGCCAATGTCTTGCGTAGCTGCCACTCCGGTATTTTTCAGTTTTAAGGCTTCGCATTGAGCTTCTACAATTTGTGGCTGGCCATATTTATCGTCGTAAGCCCGAGGGGCTATTTGTACAAAATAGAAAGGAAAATCGCCAATGCCCCATTTTTCGCGCCAGCTGTTAATCATATTCGGAAAATGCGTTTTGTAATCCTTCCAGTTGGGCACATTGGATTCGCCCTGGTACCAAATGGCTCCTTTTATACAATAATTGATTAAAGGAGAAATCATTCCGTTGTACAAAACTGCCTTGTGTACATGTTTACGTCGGTGGTAAGACAGGCTAACCGGATATTTCGGATATATATTTATAATACCTTCTTTGTAATATTTTACTGCCTGAAAGTAATACGCACTATCCGCTTCAGCACTCTTTTCGAATTTATTTATCAAATCGAGTGTTTTTTCCGTATAAAATTCCTCAGGAGTCCATGGTTCAACAGGTGTTCCGCCCCAGGCTGATTGAATCAATCCAACCGGAGTATTCAAATTTTCATGAAGCTCCTTTCCATAAAAAAATCCAACGGCAGAAAACTTAAGCGCAGTTTCTGTAGTACATTCCACCCATTCACCTTCTATATCCTCAACCGGAGTTTGTGAGGGAACTTTAGGAACATTAAACATGCGAATTTTGTTGTAATTGGCTTTTTGTGCTTCTTCGTAGAACCCCACAATTGGTTTCTGCCCGGCGCGGAAGCCCAGCGCCCGCTCCATATTCGACTGCCCCGAACATAACCAAACCTCACCAAACAGAATATTGTTGATGGTTTCTTGCGATGAACCGGTAACTTTGATGGTTCCAGTTTTTCCGGCTTTGGGTGTAGTAATTTTTACCAGCCATTTACCTTCTTCGCTCGTTTCTGTTTTAACTGCTTTTGCCCACGAGGGTTTTACCGTAACTGTTTGTCCGGGATTATCCCATCCCCAGATTTTCACCTCGGCCGATTGCTGCAAACACATATTATCGGATAATATTGCAGGAAGTTTGGTTTGGGCGAATAAAGTTTGTGCTCCTAAAAAGAAGACAAGACACAGTAGCGTGTTTTTTATTAAACGTTTCATTTTATATTTTTTAGTCATTCGTATCCACTAAAATTGAAAAAGATTCGGTGCTGTACTAAGAAAAATAACGTTATTCATTTAAAAAGGTGCACGATTGTGCATTTCTCTTATAGATTGGTTTGACTTGAATGTTTTATTTTTCCGTGAATTGTTTTTGTTGCCAGGGAATTGTGCGGTTGAATATTTTGGCATATTTCTGATAGTTATTATAAGGTACCGCTTGTTGTTTCCATTTCAACAATTCCATATCGTATTTTGCACGCATTACCTTTAGCTGCTCTACATATTTTTCGTCGTTTGCAAGATTTTTCATCTCCATGGGATCAGAAGCCAGATTGTAAAGTTCCTCACATGGTTCCATTTCCGAATTTCCATACCACCAATAGGTATATTTCAAATCTTTTGTAATACAGGTAAGGCTTTGTATTGGTGCAGAGCCCCATACATTAATAAAAGCAAGTTGTTCATGAATATCGTGTTTCGGATTTTCCAACAACGGAACAAGGCTTGCGCCATCCATGTTTTTGGGTATTTGCACCCCAGCTAAATCAAGTATGGTTGGTGCAAAATCGATGTTTCCGGTAAGTGCGGCACACCGTATTTTTTTGCCTGCACTCTTGCTTCGTGGGTCGTAAATCATTAAAGGTGCCCGTGACGACTCTTCCATGGGAAGTACTTTTGATGCGTAGCCATGAGCACCACAAATATACCCGTTGTCACTGGTGAAAATGATTATCGTATTATCGGCAATTCCCTGTTCTTCCAACTCATCCATTATCATCCCAACGGCTACGTCTACAGCATAAATTAGTTGGTAGTATTTTGCCATAACGCCATCATAATCAGTGGAATATTTCCATTCATGGAACCTTTTGTACTGACGTCCCTGCTTGCTTTGCTCGGACATGTGTTCTCCCGCTTCGCGCCCAAAATTTGCTGGCTTGGTGAAGGATTTCCCTTCATAAATATGGTCAAATTTTGGATCGGGCGACACTGGGCGGTGAGGAGCTTTGAAACTAATGGATAAACAAAATGGTTTATCCTTTTTCACGGCTTCTCGAATCACATCCTGTCCAAAAGCGCCATAGGACAACGTAGAATGAGGAAAGTCTTTGGCGTATTTCGCCATGGAACTATTTTTCCTTGTTTCATAGTAAGTTTGTCCTGGACCACCACCCCATATCTTAAATTCCTTTTCACATAACCCCAGCCCATCCACTTCGAAACCAAATTTTCCGGCAAATGCCGTGAAGTATCCGGCCTCCCGCAAAAGCACCGAGTATGATTTTTTCCAGACTTCGGGTTTCATAATTCCATGAGAGAAATTAGTGCCCGTTTTGTATTCGTACATACCTGTCATTACCGTAGCCCGACTTGCCATGCAAATGGCAGTGGTATTGTAATGCTTTGTGAAAATCATACCCGCTTCCCCAATTTTATCCATATTTGGCGTTTCCACCTCATTATTTCCATAACATCCAACTGAAGATATGTTTTGGTCATCTGTCATTAGATAAATGATGTTAGGTTTTTGCCCTTTACTTTCAAAAACAACAAAAATAAAAATGGCGAATAAAACGGTTATTTGTTTCATGATTTTAATACTTAAAGTAAAAAGCCGCTGTCCATCCTGGGTGCGCATATTTTTCCGCTTGGCTCAATTTTACCCGATTGATTTATACCCCTTGTTGAATAAAATACCTCTTAAAATTAGTACATGCTACTTTATTTGAATTAAAGCCACGGCTTTGTCCAATCCTTCCGATTTGGCAGTAACCGTTACTTTACCCGCGTTTTTGCCGGCTTTCACAATCAGCAGGCACTTTCCGTTAAACGCCGTAATTTCATTTCCAACAAAACTTGCCTGGTTCAGAGGATCGCCATTGTCGATTCCAAGTATTGTAGCATCGCCTTCAATATTAAAAGAAATTTTGTTGGAAGCATCCGGTACAAACCGGTTCTGTACGTCCACAACATTAACTTCCAAATGCACAACATCGGTACGGTTTGCTTTTATAGTAGAATTGTCGACCAGCATTTCAATTTTTGCCGGTTTGCCGGCGGTTTCAATTTCCATTTCGCAGGATATTTCTCCGTTGCTTTTCCCTTTTGCCATCAAGATACCCGGCTGATAAGGAACCAGCCAAACCAAATCCATGTTGTCGCCCATTTCTTTTTCCCCCAGTGATTTACCATTCAAAAACAACTCAACACTTTCGCAGTTCGAATAGGCCACTACCGGAATTTCTACACCTTCTTTACCTTCCCAGTTCCAATGCGGAAAAATATGCACCATGGGTTCTTCTGTCCACTGACTTTTGTAGAAATAGTAGGTATCTTTTGGGAAACCGCACATGTCGATAATCCCAAAATTCCACAATTTTGCAGGCCAGCCAAACATGGTTTCGCCCAAATAATCGAAACCGGTCCAGCGGAATTCGCCGGCCATATAATCGAAATCGCGGGTGCGGCGCCACGAATCGCGTGCACCAATACGCACCATAGCGTTATCGTACGACGAACTGTAATATTTTGGATGATCGGGAAAAACTTCCTCTTCGGTTAAATTCGGCACTTTCATAATTCCGCCTAAAGGATTTTGTCCACGGTACCACGATTGTGTACGATAAATGCCTCGCGTTTGAAATGAGTGTGGCACTTCTGTGGCGATAAATTTTCTTTCGGGATATGTCTCATGATCTTTTTCGTACATAAAGCATGATCCGCCGCCGCCATTGTAACCAGTAATATCGAGCGCGCTGGCAAAGCCACTTTCGTTGGCCAGGTGCATGTGGGTAATTCCACAAGTAACCGGCCGCGTTGGATCATTCTCGCGAACGACGTCGATTAATTTGTTTAAACGCTCCACGCCTACTTCGAAACAAGCATCAGGTATTTCGTTTCCAACACTCCATATAATTACCGAAGGGTGGTTGCGGTCGCGTTTGATCAGTTCGGTTAAATCCTTTTCTGCCCACTCGTTAAATAACAAATGATAACCGTATTTTACTTTACCACGCGGAGGTTTAACTCCTCCAAATGGCCACGATTCCAACCACTCGTCAAAGGCCTCATCCATGACCATAAACCCCATGCTGTCGCACATATTTAAAAGCTCGTCGCAGGGTGGGTTATGGGCAGTACGGATGGCATTGCATCCCATTTCTTTTAAAATTTCAAGACGACGATGTAACACTCGATCATTAATGGCAGCCCCCAATGCTCCCAGATCGCTGTGGTTGTTCACGCCCTGAAACTTCATGCTTTTGCCATTTAGGGTAAAGCCATTGTCGGCTGAAAATGTAAATTCTCGGATACCAATGTTGGTTTCAACTTCGTCAACTATTTTATTTTTTTGACTGATTACAGTTTTCAATTTGTACAAGTTGGGTTGGTCGGGTGACCATAGTTCAGGTATCGCAACCGTAAGATTCTGAACAATTTCCTGAGAACCATCCTGTTCAAGATTAGCATCTGTTTCAAATTCGGCAACTAACTCTCCAGCCGGAGAATACAATTGATTTTGCAAACTAATAGATCGATCTGCATCATTATCGTTTATAATAGAAGTACTTACTTCAATTGCAGCCGAACCATCGTCTTTAATTTCGGTAGTGGCAAAAACACCGTGACGGGCAATGTGCAACTTATTTGTGGCAACTAGCCAAACATGGCGGTAAATGCCCGAACCTGTGTACCATCGCGCATTGGGTTGTTTCGAGTTATCGACACGAACTGCAAGTACATTCTCGCCATCGAAATTCAGATAGGGTGTTAAATCGTAATTAAAACTGATGTAACCGAAGGGACGTTTTCCCAAATAGTTCCCATTGATCCAAACTTCGCTGTTCATATAAACACCGCCAAATTCGATGCTTACCTTCGAGCCTTTGGAAATACCATCCAGGCTCAAAGCTTTTCTATACCATCCAATTCCGCCTGATGCAAATCCTCCGGATTTACCTGTAGGATTATCTTTTGAAAATGTATCGGAAATACTCCAGTCGTGCGGTACGTCAATTTTCTCCCATTTACTGTCGTCGAATGATTGTTCTTTGGCTTCAGGAAAATCGCCTTTTGAAAAAGTCCAGTCGAAATCGATTTTAACTTTTTGACGAGGAATCTCCGGTTTATTTTGAACACAACTGGAACACATAACTAATATTATCAGAAATACCAGTCCTTTGCAGAGGTTTTTAAGCATCATTTGTATTATTTATTAGATTATTCTATTCGGTTTATATAAACAAAGTTGGCTCCCCACGATTTTTTATTTTCGTCGGAAGAATCAGACTCAAAAAAGGTAGATAGGTCATATTGCCCTGTTTTCAGCTCTACCTCAAAAGTAACTTTTTCTTGCTCAGTATCTGTTATCTTCGAAAATACACTTTCGCCAATTTTTAACACCGTTTTATTTGCAGCAATAGTTTTCGGGTGCTCGCGTGGGAAACTCCGCAATTCGAAATGGTAAAGCCCATCGTTAGCAATGGTAACCGGCCAAACACCATTATTTCGTTTTGAAGGAATTTGCCCTTGCGTATGTGGATTATTTCCTTTGTACCAATCCATGGCATTGAGACGTATCTCGGGTGCATTTTTAGCTCCAATAATATGTCGAGCCAAGATTGGCTCTGTGGGAAGGCTTTCCCAAAATTCGTTGTAAATAGCATTAAGGGAATCTACAACTTGTGGGTGTTTTGCCGAAACATCCTCTAACTGATAAGGATCTTCAATAGCATTAAACAATAATTTACCATCAAGTAAGCGCCATTCTCTGGTTTTAACCGAGGCGTTTTTATATTTTTTTCGCTTTCTGTTTCTAGGGCATTGCACAATAACTGTACGGTCATCATCCCATTCTTTGGTGTCTGTCAACAATGGTTTTAAACTTCGCCCATCCATATTAGCAGGAACTTCGAGTCCGCATACATCGATAATTGTGGGTGGAATATCTACAATTCCGGTGAGTGCCATTGATTTATAAGCCTGTTTTTGTTTCTTAGGGAATTGCATCATACAAAATACCTTGTGGCGAAAGTCGAGCACATCATCGGGCAATCCGTGGTTGTTTACTGCCGGTGGGTTGGGTAAACCCCGATAACGCATTCCCTGATCCGTGGCAATAATTACCAGCGTATTTTCCGTTAACTCCAGCGAATCGAGTTCGGAAAGTAACATCCCCACATTATCGTCAATATTTTCAATCATTGAATAAAGGGCCATCTCTTTATCAGTTCCCTCAATTCCACGTTTTTTAAGTTCTTTCAATTTTTCGGGGTGAGCTTGCCAGGGGCCATGGGTTGCCGGGGTCGACACAAAACAAAAGAAAGGGTTATTTTGATTCTCTTTTATGAAATGCTGAGCTTCATGAAAGAGAACATCGGAAGAAAAACCTAAGGAAGAAACAAATTTCCCGTTGTGGTTGTAGCTTGCATCGATGTGGGTATTTCCATAATAATCAGGAAATTGTCCTATTCCACCACCATCATGAATAAAGGATTTGTCGAATCCCCGGTAAATAGGATTATAGGGGTATTCGTTACCCAAATGCCACTTGCCAAATACACCACAGGTATAGCCAGCATCTTTTAATAAATCGGAAATTAATATTTCGGTAGTAGGAAGTATTGAAACGCCTCCAATGGTGTTGTGAATTCCATACCGCAAGGAATAACGACCGGTAAGAAGCTCTGCCCGGCTGGGCGAACAATAAGGTGTTGCATAAAAATTATCGAACACCACACCTTGTTTTGCAACTTTATCAATGTTCGGGGTTTTTACAATCTCGTGCCTATTGCAGCTCAATTCGTAATAACTTTGGTTATCGGTAAGTATTAATAAGATATTGGGCTCTTGCTTGCCGTTATTAACATCCGAACAACTATATAGCGCCAAATGAATAACAAGCAGCAATCCTATTCTTGAGATTGTTTTATAGTTGTAATAACTTGTTAATCCTTCATGATCCTTTACCATCATCATTTTTTCATTATTGTTTGAACCAAAACAACACCATTTGCCCCTCTTGAACCATACTCCGCTGCACCGGCATCTTTTAATATATTGATGGTGGCAATTTCTGACGGGATCAGATTTGAGAAAAAAACTTGATCAACAATTACTCCGTCAACAACCAGCAAGGCAGCGTGGCTACCCAGAAAAGATGAAGTTCCGCGAATTATTATATCGCTCCCATTTATCTCCACTCCCGGAAATCGTCCTTTTATAAGCTCGTATATGCTAGTATACTGTGTAAAGTCCAGTTCGTTTGTGTTTAAACTGGAAACTGCGTATAATTTATCTTTATCTTTAACATGTCCGCAACTAACCGCCATTTCCCGGTTTTCGTGTCCCGGTTTTAGCTTCAAGTTCACATCTATGAATTTTATGGTATCTGTTATTTTAGCATGTTGGTTTGAAAAACCGTGAGCAGTAACTTTAATTTTATCTTTTTGTTGAATCGATACGGAAAAAAAACCCGAAGAATCCGTTTTAACTATTTGCTTTGTGCTTTTAACCAGAATGCTCGCCCCTATTAAAGGGATACTGTCGAAGGTGGTTACTTTACCCTGAAGCATTCTTTCCCTGGCAACCAGTAACTGAGATGTATAAAGAATGAAAATAAAGCAAATAAGCACTTTTTTCATGATTATTATATTTTTATCATACGCAGATCCTAGAGAAAGAAAGAAACGCAGAAACAGCCATTTACACCCTGACCTTCAGTCGGCTACCTACCCTTTTGAAGGATAAAAAGTACATTGCAGTGATAACTATGTTTTCAAAAAAGATAAAGAAGGAACGTGCGTCAACACGCTCCTCCTTCTTCTTTTTATATTTACACTATTACTAATTATAGCCCGGATTTTGTTCAAGTACTGCTTCCGAGTTATTTTCTATTTCGTCAGCGGGAATCGGGTAGAGGTTATGGTATTCTTCAACCCCATTAGTGGCATAAGTTCCATTATACATTGGATTGTATTTTTTAACCCTTTCAGCCAGCTTTTTGGTTCGCATAAGGGTTACCGTACGGAATTCTTCGTAAGCCAATTCCCTCACCCTTTCATCGAGTATGTAATCAATATCAACATCCGCTTCATCCACCGGAGTTGCCTGAGCCCTGCCTCTAATCACGTTGATGTCGGCTGCCGCATTTGTTTTATCGCCTTTGCCAAGATAAGCTTCCGCCCGCAATAAGTAGGTTTCGGCGAGTCGCATGAAGTAGTGATCTCTGAATGTTTGGGGGCCGCTATTGATCACGGTACCTCTTTCTTTATCGATGTAATATTCATCGGGTAGATTATTTACAGGGGTAATTTTAACCATAATGGCCGACCAACCCCGATTGTATGCTCTGGCCGTACTTTGGTCGATGGCATCGTCGGCAACGATATACTTCCCGTAATAAGCAGAGGCAGGATTTGTTGCCTTAATATCGCGATAAATGTTATATTCTGAATTCCGCATATCTGCCGGGTCATCCCATACCTCGTTAATTAAAAAGTTGTTTGGTGCAAACCAGCCAATGCCTCTACCTCCGTAGGCGGCCATAGGTTTGTCAAATAAAGGTATTCCATCTTTGCCTTGTAACGTGGTGTAATGAGGATTTCCGAATTGTGGATAGTTGCTGCTTCGGCCTCCACCTGTCACATCGTATTCGTATTGGCATACCCAAATTGCTTCCTTGTTTACACTGGACTTCCGGTTTTGATTTCCAATCCTGAATAAATCCCAATATACATCGCCAGGTTCTGATTGACGCGTTCCAAATCGTTCGGTCATCAGTTCGTAATTTGGATCGTCAATGACTGCGGTGGCTGCTGCAATAGCATTGTCCCACTGTTCCCCAGTAATATAGAGTTCGGCCAAAAGATGGTTGGCAGCTCCTTTTGAAACCCTTCCATCTTCAGCTTCATCCGGGTCAGGTAGATTTTCAGCTGCAAATTTTACATCGCTGATGGCCTGAGCCAATACTTCTGCGCGTGTGGCCCGCACAAAGTCACGCTTTGGTTCCTTAATCTCTTCCAAAACCAGGGGCACTCCGCCAAACATGATTCCTAATAGGCGATAGCAATTACCTCTAATGAACATCGCTTCTGCCTTTAACTGATTGCGTTGTTCTTCTGATTCGAACTCGGTGTTTTCCCCATCAATACGTGAAAGAATTACATTGGAGTAATAAATAATCTGGTAATACCAGCGCCAGAAGTTACGCGTGCTTCCATTGCTGGGCGTTATTTTATCAATGTAAGAGTTCAATGCATTTGTAGGCGCAATTGCGTTATAAGCAATGTCGGAAGTGTATTGAAAGATATACATTCCCCCCAGGTTGGACATTATTGTGCGGTCCTGCATTTGATCATACAGGGTTGCCACCGCGGCGTTAAACTGATCGGCGGTTACATAGGAGTTGCCAATACTGTAGAAATCTAATACTTCTTCTTCTAACCATTCATCTTCGTTACACGAAAAGAAAATGAAGGTTGCTAGAAAAACGGTTGTTATATATTTTAATATTTTCATGGTCGTAAATTTTTAAAATTCAACATTTACACCTAACGTATAATTTGCCATAACAGGTGTTCCAACGGTAAATCCCTGGCCGGATTCAGGATCCCAGCCTCTCCAATCTGTGATGGTCAACAGGTTTTTGCCACTCATGAACACTTTTAAGCTGTTGATATCCCATTTGTTGATGACTGATTTTGGGAAAGTATAAGATAAAGAGACATCCTGAAGGCGAATAAAATTACGTTGCATAACCGGGTCAGGGTCATAGGCCGCAACGGCATCAGGTCTGCGGAATCGGGCATTAGGATTTTCAGGCATCCAGTAATCCCATCCGCCTGCAATCATATTTGCTTTATCGTAGCGCTCGAGAACAGTATTATTACCTAAAGGAAGCACATCTCTGGCGTAGTAATAATCTTTTCCTCCCTGAATAGTGTTAACGAAGGCATACAAGCTAAACCTTTTGTATTTGAGCGTATTGGCAAAACCCATTCTGTAGCTAGGATCGGTATATCCTAAAATTTTCCGGTCATAGGCAGACGAGATAACTCCATCCGGTTCACCGTCAGGTCCGCTCAGGTCAGAGAGTTTGTAGGTACCCGGTAAAAATCCATCGGGTATCACACCGGCTTCTTCATCGGCCAGTTGCCACATGCCTTCAATTTCGTAGTCGTAAATAACGCTGGTTGGTTTACCGATAAAAAGGCCGCTTTGAACCAGATCATCTTCAATCCCATCCCCGTCATTGTCTTCACCAAGAATAGATACAATTTCGTTTCTTACCCTGGAGAAGGTAACCGTTGTACTCCATGTGAAATCACCACGTCTAATAACATCTCCCGTTAGGGTAAACTCAATACCGTGGTTGTCAACAGCCCCTATATTTTTCATGATGCTGCCAAAACCGGTCAATCGGGGTAAGGAAATAGAATACAACCCGCCTTCCGTTGAGTTTTTGTAATACTCGATGTTACCGTGTATCCTTGAATTTAAGACCGCAAAATCTAACCCCAGGTTTAGTCCGGTGGTGGTTTCCCAACCTAATGCATCGTTAGGAAGGCTGGTAGGATATTGGCCTATGGTGGCTGGCACTCCGTCACCAAAGGTAATGACCGGTGAAGCCGATACTTTGGCAAGGGTTTGATAGCGGCTTACTCCACGGTTACCTGTGCTACCATACGAAGCTCTTAGTTTCAAATAGTCGAGCCAGTCTTCTGTTTTTTCTTTCACAAAACTTTCTTCCGAGGCCACCCAGCCAACGGCTACAGAGGGAAAGGTGGCAATTTTATCGTTCGCACCAAAACCAGAGAAACCATCTCTCCTATAAGTACCGGTAAGTAAGTACCTGTTTTTATAATTGTACGATACGCGTGCCATGGAATACAAACTTTGCTCCTGCCATGCACCGGTATTCAGCCCTCTTAATTCGGCTTCGCCTTGCTCCAGTGAGTTGTAGCCCAATAAATCGTTGGTAAACTTTTGTGCACTTGTATTTGTAGATGAACCTTCGCGTTTTTCAACACCATAAACCAAAGTTGCGTTTACGTTGTGTACATTATTAAATGTTTTTTTGTAAGTTAAGATATTATCTACAGTATAGTCGTAGCCAATTGAAGAATTTTTATATCCGTATCCGGTGTATGTAGCTCCCCACGGATTAAAGTTATCGTGGTTGGTTGTACGGTAATTCTGCGAGAAATTAACCCTGTAATTTAAACCTTTTATCGGAAGATTAATATCAGCGTGGATATTTGCAAAAAGGTTCAAACGTTTGTCAGAATCATCTTGCTGAATGGTTAATAGCGGGCTAAACCAAACTCCTGCCAGGTCACGCAAAGGCTCTCCATCCTCATCATAGTAAGGGATCCATGGTTGCATTTGAAATGCCACACCCGAGTTAGGCGCCACACCCGAATAATCACTCGAGGTAAGGAAAGTTTCCATTCCCACATTCATCCAGCTATTAATTTTTGCATCCAGGTTAATTCTATAATTGTACTTGGTATATTCGTCGTTGGCCATGTAGCCTTCCACATCAGTTACACCACCGGAGAAAAAATAGCCGAAGTTTTTTGTTTTTCCACGAACACTTATATTATGGGTATTAATAAAACCGTTTCCGGTTAAATCATCCCACATACTGTTGTCCACGCCATTTCTAAATCCTTCTTTCATTTCATTGGTTGATAAAATGTCTTCGGGCGACCAATCCGGATTTCTCTCTACATAATCAGGTCCAATACGCGAGCCATTTGCCCAATAAGCATCCCAGAGAAAATCTGTAATTTCAGCTGCTCCCATGGGCTCCAGTTTATTTGAGGGTACCTGCAGGGTGTAACTTCCCGAATAGTTGATGATGGGTTTTCCCGAGTCATCTCCTTTTTTAGTGGTAATAAGCATAACACCATTTGATGCCTGCGAACCATAAATGGCGGCTGAACTGGCATCCTTCAAAATATCAACAGATTCAATATCCGCGGTATTTAAGTCGATCAGGCTTCCCCGGTAAATAATTCCATCAACTACAATTAATGGAGCATTGGCAGCTGAACCGCTTGAAAGCGAATTTTGTCCACGAACAGAAATAGATGGGTTTTCACCCGCTGCATCTACGGCACCAATATTCAGACCTGGTACAGTTCCCTGCATCGACTGGATGACAGAGACATTTGGGAGTTCACTTAATTCTTCAATATTTACATTAACTACGGCGCCTGTTAAGTCGCTTTTTTTCATAACACCATAACCAATGGCTACAACCTCTTCCAAACCAATGGCATCAACCGCCAAGGTAACATTGATTGAACTTTGTCCCTCCACCTTTATTTCCTGTGTTTTCATTCCGATAAATGAGAAAACCAACACTTGACCAGAGCCGGCTAAAATGGAGAATTCACCATCGATATTGGTAACGGTACCTGTTGAAGTACCTTTTATTAACACTGATACACCGGGTATGGATTCACCCCGTGAATCAATTACTTTACCGGTTACACGAGATTGCCCAGACTGTGCGGCTTGATAAATATCGCTTGGCGAAATAATGATCTGCCGGTCAATAATCGAAAACTCAACATCCTGCCCCTCAAAAATCAAGTTAAGAATATCTGTAATTTTTTCATCTTCTACATCCACATCCACTTTTTTATCCACATCAATCAGATTATTATTGTAGAGGAAGAAGAACTCACTGTTGTTTTCTATTTCAACCAACACTTCCTTAATGGAGGTATTGTTAAAATTTAACGATAGTTTCGTGTTTTGCGAGTAGGAGTTAGAAGCATAAACTCCGAGAGAGCTAAAACAGATGATTAACACTGTCAGTTTCATAATTAATAACATTCTGGATGGTAAAACCAAAGAAATGATTTTCCACCAATTTAAAAACTTTTTCATAAATTTGTGGGGTATTAAGTGAATACTAAAATTACTTCCTGAATTAGCAGTTCAGGTGAAAAAAGCAACAGGAGGGTGCGCCAACACTTTCCTGTTTTTTTTTGGATTTTTTTTACGTCATAGGAATTATTTTTTTATTGATAAAGTTGCTTTTCGGGGGCTAAATGAATTATCTTCCTGCTTTTGCGCAGACACTATCTTATAGCTCATGGGCGACGATAAACTCAACAAATTCAGGACCTGCTCCAGGGTCTCATCGGTAAAGGTTGCCGTGAAGCTGTAATCCTGCAAGGCCTGGTCTTGTATTTCAATTTTAACATTGTACCATTTCTCTAACCTTTGAACCACATCATTGATATGGTCGTCATAAAATACAATATAACCATCTTTCCATGAAGTGTACTTTTTTAGGTTCGAGTTTGACGAATGAAAGAGTTTGTTTTTCTCCGAATCGTACTCAACAATATCGTTTGGCTTCATTGTCATCAATTCTTTTGGCCCGCTACTGTATTCATTAACCAAAGCTACCTTCCCTTCTTCCAGGGCCACTGTCATTGTGTTATACTCCTTGTAAGCTGATACATTAAACGAAGTCCCGTATACTTTTACGCCCAGTTTCGGAGTCTTCACTATAAATGGTTTGGCATCATTCTTAGCAACGTCAAAATAACCTTCCCCGTTTAACTCTACCTTCCGTTCATCCAGGTTAGCAAACGAAGTTGGAAAACGAAGTGTGCTCCCTGAGTTGAGCCAAACTGTCGTACCATCGGCAAGTTGCAATTTGGTGTGCGTACCAAATGCAGGCTTAACTTCCTGCATAACCACCTCTTCGGAATCAATTTCGAGTACACAGTAGTTGTATAAAAAAGAAAATGAAAGCGACAGCAATAAAATTGCCGCAGCCTGACGTAAATAGGTCTGCCAACGTTTTTTCGGGCTTAGTTTGGCTATTCGTTTTTTTGTCTCGGTTAAAGAAGATTCAACATCGATTGAGTCAGATAATACCAACTTTTGCGACTTCTCCCACAATAAAGCATAAGCCTTAAATTCCTTCTCGTTTTCTTTCGATTCTGAAATCCAATGGTTAAGCAGCTCTTGCTCTTCCGCATTTAATGTCCCTGCCAGGGATTTCGTTATAATATTTTCCAATTGATGATTGTTCACGTGTTTGTATCAAATTTTAATAATATGACTTTACACTTAGGACGAACCATAAGGGTCCTTACCCTATATGGAAATATAAAAAAAAGTTAAAACAATTAGAAAATTGTGCAGGAAAGAAGAATGGCTAAATAAGAGAGATGCTCTTTTAGCTCGATTCGCAATGTTTTTAGAGCCCGGCTAACCAATGCCTCGACAGCCTTTACCGAAATACTCATTTTTTCGGCAATCTCTTTATAGGTAAGATTTTCAAAACGACTGTATTCAAAAGCCATTCGGCTCCTTTCGGGGAGTACAGACAAAACAACAATCAGTTTTTCTTCAAATTCCCGCTCAAAAATATAATCCTCGGAGTTCGTTTCCGCTCTTTCTTTTTCAGCTTTCCTATGAAGATTCTCTAAAGACTTGTTCTTTCGCAAATAGTCGACACATTGGTTGCGCACCATAAAGGACAAATATGCCGGAAGATTTTTTATGCTGCACGCATTTTCACGGTTTACCCATAATTTCACAAAACAGTCCTGAACAAGACTCTGGGCTTTGTCTAAATCATTAACATACAAATTGGCCTGTGCACAAAGCCCTTTAAAATATTTCCGAAAAATATAATCAAAAGCTCCATCATGCCCGTTCTGTAACTCAAGCAAAAGAAAATCATGTGTATCATTTTTTTCGTTGTTCATATGATGTAATCGAGGCTTTAGAATAAGGAATAGACACAAATATCTATATTCATATTACAAATCAAAACAATATCGAGCAATAAATAGCCATATTGTAAACTTTTTTATTTAAACCCGCAATCTGCATTAAAAAATCCCTGCCTGATAAAGCTGGCAGGGGTTTTCTAATATAATCAAGGTGAAAACGAAACTTGCTCGTATAACAATCCTTATCTCACTTTTTTATAGGTGACAAAATAATATTTCTAACCCTAAACCAACCGTTATTAAGGTCGCCATTACATTCATCCGTTAATAATTCAATTAAGTGCTCGGCCTTTTCCTTATGTTCTGATATCAGGTTATTCTCTTCGCGATAATCGTTAGGCAGATAATACAACTGAAATATATCTTCAGAAATAAAGTACCTGATTTTCCAACCATCTGAGGTTACCAGTGCTGGGCCCAAAAAAGAAGAATAAACCACGTGATTATGCTTCTTGCCTTCCTGTCCCAACAATTCCGGCAAATAAGAAACTCCATCTTTTTCAACCGGTATATCATAGTTCACCAAATCAGCCATCGTTGAGAGAAAATCGTAATTGGCAACCAATACATTGGATGTAATACCTTTTTTAATTTTACCGGGCCAACGTGCAATTAAAGGCACACGGACCCCTCCTTCCCAATTACTGCGTTTTATCCCCGCCATGCCATCATTCCCATCAAAAACATCGCCACCCAGCTCGCTGTAATATTTGGTTTCTATGTCGTCGAAAAACTCCCCGGTGGACATATTCCTAACCGGTTTTAATATTCTTCCCTCTTGGCTATAATATATCTCATGGCCATTATCCGATGAAAAGATCACCAATGTTTTTTTATCAATTCCCAACTTTTTTAATTCGTCCATTAATATACCCACATGCTCGTCCAGCATTTTCACCATCGACGCATATTCTTTTTCAATCTGAGTAAGCCTGTCGTCATTTACAAATTCGTCGTATACTTTCGGGGTAGCAACAGGTCCATGAGGCAGTTGCGTAGGGTGATACAGAAAAAAGGGTTTGTCCTTGTTTTCACGGATAAAACCCAGCATTTTTTCGAGGAACAAGTTTTGGGAATACACTGCTTTCCCTTCCATATTCCATCTTTGATTAAAAGCTTTTTCCGTCTCTTTTTCATTTGTTCTACCACAATGAATATCGGTGTTGCCTTCTATATTTACCAATTCTCCATTTTCAAAAAGAAATGGAGGGTAGAAGCCGTGACACCGCACATGGTCGAGGTATCCGTAATAATAATCCCAGCCATGGCGTTTCATCTGTTTATGGGTAGCCGAGAACCCCCATTCCAGTTTTCCTACCTGACCGGTTGTGTAACCCGCTTTTTTAAAAACTTCGCCAAGAAATATTTCATTTTCCGGAATCTGGCCTTGTTGCTGGTTTAGTTTTGATTCTATCTCCTGGGGAGTCATCACACCTGTTGAGATTTTTTTGTAGGCCCCACCGGCACTAATTTTCCATTTATCGCCATGGCAATCATGGTATCCGGTCAGCAGGCTTGCCCTGGCAGGGGCACAAAACATACAACCATAAGCATTTTCAAATCGCATCCCTTCGTCGGCCAAGCGGTCGATGTTGGGAGTTTTGATAATTTTCTGCCCTTCGCCTGACAGTAACCCGCGTCCCAAATCGTCGGCGTAAATAAAAATGACATTCGGTCGTTCATTATTCATGCTGTCATCATTCTCTTTGGATTTATCAGAACTTTGCGAAGCGCAACCAAAGAGTCCAACAACAATTATCAGGAATGTAAACAATCTACAACTAATCATAACTAAAAAATATTAAATTTTAATCTATTTAAAACCTATTTTTTTGGCAGATAACTCCAGGTTCATAATTTTATCTAAAACCAACGATACTGCACCAATTTCTGTTGTCTGTTCCCCAAAACTGGAAGGAAGAATCTGGACATTGATGTTTGCCGGCAAAAGGTATTTAGATTTTTTATTTTCAATTAAGTCAAAAAGGAACTGGCCGCTTAAGGAAATTCCACCTCCAATATAAACGGTCTGCGGATTTAGAAGGTTGGCAATTGTGCCAATGCCCTTGCACAAATATTCCGAGACCTCATCGTAGATTTTTAGACAGGCCACATCGCCCATTTTTGCCGCACGGGCGACTTGTTCGGCAGTCACAAGGTTGGAATTGTTATTGCACAGATCTTTCAGCAAATCGGCATTGCCGTTTTCCATTTCGGCCTTGCCACGGTTGGCAATTCTGTGTCCCGAAGCCAACGCCTCGAGGCATCCATACATTCCGCATTTACACTGTACCTTACTGTTTGTGTCAACCACAATGTGCCCGAATTCACCGGCAAAACCAGCATAACCTTTCACCAGGTTTCCTTCGATCACCAGCCCCGAAGCTATCCCGTAACCGAAGTTGATTACCGTAAAGTTTTTCAGATTTTGTCTTTCCCCCAGCTTTAATTCACAAAGAGCCATTAAACGTGTCGAGTTGTCATAGAAAAAAGGCACATCCAGCTTCTTCTCTAATACTTCTCTCAGACTGACGTTAGACCAGCCAAAATCAGGGGACGATTCTATGATCCCGGTTTCGCTATGTACCAGCCCGGCAACACCGATTCCAACACCCCAAATCCTTGCGTCTTTCTCCTTTCGCTTCTGAAGCTTGTTTATCACTTGCACTACTTTCTCGATTATACTGTCAAATCCACGTTCAATTTCAGTAGGAACTTGAATTTCCGAAATAAAATTTGCATTCAGGTCAACCAGGCAGCCCCTGATGTATGTTGCCCCAAGGTCGATACCAATAATGCAATTACTTTCGTACTTGAATTTTACGATCACAGGAGGCCTTCCCCCGCTTGAATTTCCCACGCCTACGTATTCCGCGATCCCTTCAGAATCCACCAGCTCGTTTACAATTCGCGTAATTGTGGGCGGGGTCAATCCTGTTGCTCTGGACAGTTCCGACCGACTTATCTGGCTTTTCTCTTTTATTAGTTTTAAAATTACCTTTTTGTTGGTTTGATGCAGCAATGCCGCATCCATCTTTGCATATTCTTTTCTCATAATCATCTCGTTCTCTCCATACAAAAATATGAAAATAATATTAATAACATACACAAACAACTCCACATAATATGTGTTTACAAATGTTAATTTTTATAACTACCTGTTTTTCATTCTTTTTCATATTACATTTAGTACTTATTTTCTTCTATAACTTATTAATATCATTTTTATAAGTTGGATTATTAAAATGTATTGTTTACTTTTAAAATCTATTTTAAAAAGGCTTTATTCTAAATAGGCCCTAAAAATGGCGTATTTTCATAAGTTCTGGAAACCTGAATGTAATTAACAGAGAGAGAGTCGTGATTTAGTTAGTGAAGCCGGAAAGAATTGACAATTGTTGTAAAAAAACTGAAACGTACAGAACTAGAACATTGTAGATCCCAGGCTTATAGTGGGACTGAATGGATAAAGTGGCCGAAATCCTTATTATATCAAGTTTAATCACCAATAGAAAGAAAGGAGGAAAGAATGAGAACATAGGCTTTGCAAATAAATTAGAAATGTAATGATTAATTAACCGAGTAAAAAAAGCATTCCAATTATGAAGCCTTCAAATCTGATGTCATCTAAATATTCCTGCGGGTTAATAGTGCTTGTGCTAATTAGATGAAAGTAAATCAGCCACCGTGTCAGAAAAAGTAGGTCTTGTGGATTCTTGGGGAACATAATGACAAAACCGAAATCGATCCGCTTTTTTAACAGGCTTTAATTAGACCTATTGGGTGGCCTACCATGCGGGCTAATAAAAACATGCAAATATCACATAGTTAAGGCTTATAATTTATGCAAAACAAGTTTGATAAGTAAGTTATAACCCGATAAATAAACTATTAAACTCTTATGAAAAAAACACGATTCAATCATTCCTTCCTTCGAGAGGGTTGCAAATTGCTCAATCAGAAAATAAAAAAGGCACTTCTCTTTGCTTATTTTATTTTTCTTGCAAGTTCAGGACAGGCAATTGCCGATAACTTGAACTTTGAAGATGAACCTCCTATTCTGTTGGAACAATCTGACAAAACGGTTCGGGGAACCGTTAGCGGGACAGATGGCCAGGGAATCCCCGGAGTAACCGTGATGATAAAAGGAACCACTATTGGAACCACATCCGGTGCAGACGGGCAGTACATCCTGAAAAACATTCCGGATGGAGTGGTATTGGTTTTCAGTTTTATCGGGATGGAAACACAAGAAATACCCCTAAAAAAGAATTTAGTTATTGATGTCGTTATGAAATCTGCACTTACACAACTGGAAGAAGTTGTGGCTGTAGGTTATGGTAAGCAGGAGAAAATAAGCGTTACCGGGTCGGTTGCCGCGGTAAAAACAGAATTAATCAAGCAAAGTCCCTCCCCCAACGTCATTGGGGCACTCACCGGTCAGCTGCCGGGTTTAACGACGATACAGAGCAGTGGTCGTCCAGGCGCTGAAGGCTATTCTATTTATCTGAGAGGGCTCAGCACAACCAACGGAGCTCAGCCATTGATTTTGGTGGATGGGATTCCCCGGGACAATATTACCCAGCTCGATCCGAATGAGATAGAGAGCCTGACAGTTTTGAAAGACGCCTCGGCCACGGCCGTTTTTGGGGTTCGTGGAGCCAATGGTGTTATTTTGGTGACGACCCGTGTAGGTCAAAACGAAAAACCATCTATCAGTTTTACTTATGAATTCGGGCTGCAACATTTAACCTACAAAACCGAGATGTTGGATTCGTGGGATTATGCCGAAATGAGAAACCAGGCCCTGATTAACGATGGGTATGCCCCCAAATATACAGAACGGCAGATCGGACTGATGAAGGCTGGAACCAGTCCTTTTTATCCCAATACCGATTGGTATGATATCATGCTCAACGACTTTGCGCCCATGTCGCGATACAATGTAAATATGTCGGGCGGAAACGATCGTTTCAAGTATTTTTTCAACGCAGGTGTTCTCAATCAGAAAAGTTTTTACGATGCCCTATCTAAAGATGAAGTCGGATATGATCCTCAGTTTAAGTTGAACCGTTACAATTTCAGAACCAACGTGGAGATGAAAGTGAACAAATGGATTTCCGCCGGGGTTAAGCTGGCCGGCTATGTAGATAAGGTGAATGGTACCACCTCGAAGGCTTCTCAAGTATATGTGGGGATCAATTCCATGACCCCGGTTACACCCGGGCCGCTCTCTCCCGCAGGATGGGAAGAGTATGGAATCCCCGAAGGGTATCCTATTACCCCCGATAACGTAAGCAACAAAAATCCCTACGACATATTGAATTTTAGGGGCTATAACAGTTCTGAATCCGATAACCTGAATACCACCGCCTATGTTGATTTTGACTTAAGCAAGATCACCAAGGGGCTATCCTCAAAAGTAATGGCCTCTTTTGACACCTATTCCAGCTCGTCTATCTCTGGAAGTAAGAGCAATACCAGTTATCAGTTTGATATTAATGAGCAGGAGACTCTGGAAGGCGAAATATACGATGCCATTCAATTTACACCCGAAGAGGATCTTCAGTTTTATCCCATTTCCCTTTCCAAGAGTTCCAGTTTTAGGTACAGCTCGAATTTACAATGGGTAATCAATTATAACCGCACCTTTAATAAAATACATAAGGTGACAGGGATGGTGCTGGCACAACGCGACAATAAAGAAGTGGCTAGTGGCAGCAGTGAAAATTTACTGCCGTATAATTATATGGGTGTTGCCGGTCGCGGAACCTACCGGTTGAAGAATCGTTATCTGGCCGAATTCAATATTGGTTATAACGGATCGGAGCAATTTGCCAAGGGTAATCGTTATGGCATATTCCCTGCCGGATCTGTTGGTTGGGTGCTGTCGAACGAACCCTTTGTTAAATCGCTTAATGTTTTCTCCAATCTTAAGGTGAGGGCCTCTTATGGTAAAGTGGGTAGCGATAATATTGGCGGTTCACGATTCCTGTACCTGGATAAAATGAATGTGAAAACCAGTGGAGCTATTAAAACGATCAGTGATTTGTTTGTGTCGGAGAATTTGCTCGGAAACCCAAATATTACCTGGGAGGTTGCCTACAAACAGAACTATGGGATTGATATGGGCTTCTTGAAAAACACCCTGACTTTGTCGGTGGATGCTTTTAAAGAAAGAAGAGAGAATATCCTGATTACCCGCCAAACGGTATCTGACGTGACCGGTTTGGCTGATATTTATCCCAAAGCGAACCTGGGAATTGTCGATAATAAAGGATTTGAGGTGGAGATGGAATATAAGAAAAGACTTAATAATGATTTCTTTTTCTCCATTCGCAATACCTTTGCTTATGCCATCAATAAAAACGTATTTGCCGATGAAGCCAGCAAGGGAGATAACTATTACCAACCTTATACAAAACAAGGTCTCTCTATTGGGCAATATACCGGTATGATTGTCGATTGGGATTCGGAAGGCAATGGGTATTACATTTCCGAAGAGGAGATTAATCAAACCACCTATTCGGGAGCCACGCCTCGTTTGGGGGATTTAAAATATAAGGATCTGAATGAGGATGGTAACATCGGTGCTGAAGATAAAGACGTGATTGGCTATCCAACCGTTCCGCGAATCAACTACAGTTCAAGGTTTTCCTTTTCATATAAAGGGTTTGATTTGTCGTTGATGTTCCAGGGGGCTGCCCAGGTAACCAAGAACTTTACCGCCGCGGGAGTATGGGAATACGGAGATCCCGGATATTATTTTGCCTACCAGAAAAATGCCTGGACCCAGGAACGTTGGGACAATGGAGAGGAGATCTCCTACCCGGCTCTGTCCTCCTATAAGAGAAATACTAATCATACAATTAACTCATATTACACCACGGATGTATCTTACCTGAGATTGAAAAATGCCGAGTTTGGCTATACTTTTTCAAAAAACTTATGCAGCAAGCTGGGGATAGAGAAGGTAAGAGTATACACCAATGGTAGTAACCTTATCACCTGGGCCAATAACCGTTTTTCCCATCTGGATCCGGAAATTGGGCGTTCCCCGCTGATTCCAATTACCCAGATATTTAATTTTGGTGTAAATGTTACGTTTTAGATTGGTGTAATTATTAAATGAAAAAGAAAATATTATGAAAACAAAAATATGGATTGCTGTCCTGTCTTTATTTCTGTTTGTTTCGTGTGAGGATGTTTTGGATATCTCTCCGGATGGAACACAGACAATGGATGAGATTTTTGCCGACGAAGCAACTACAGGAGGTTATTTTAGCTCCTGTTATGAGAAATTTCCCGTCTATGGATATGCCTATGTGGGGATTGAAAATCTACCTACTGCGATATCGGATGATTCCTGGAGTATTGGCCGAAATGGTGCCAACAGCGCTTCTCTTTATCTTGGAGCCTGTACCGCAGTTGGGAACAATAACAAACTGGGTTACCAGAAAGGGATTTTTGGTAATGGTGTTCAGGCATGGCCTTATTTCTATAAAAGAATTCGGCGCATTAATGTGTTCCTGAGCAGGATAGGGACCGCCGCCGTTCCTTCCGAGGCAGAACGTGAACAATGGACTGCCGAGGCCCGGGTATTGCGTGCTTTCTATTATGCCGATCTTGCGCAGCGGTATGGCAAAGCCTATCTTCTTACCGAGCCTACGGATGTGGATTTTGATGAGTCAACGCTGGTCATCTCCACCTATACGGAGATTGCGGATTTTATTATCAGTGAATGCCGCGAAGCCATGAAATCGCCTGAATTGCCCTGGCGACCTGAAATAAGTACCGATGCCAAAAGGATGAATAAAAGTGTCGCGGCGGCACTAAAATCCAGAGTAGCCCTGTTTAAGGCCAGTCCTTTGTATAACGGTGGTCAGAATTATTGGGCGGAAGCCGAAGCCATTTGCAAAGAGTCGTTAGACGAGCTTTTGGCACATGATTTTGAATTGTATACCACCGTTCGTAACGCTTCTGTTTTTGGGACAAACGCCTATCATGAATACAGCACAACTACCAGAGATTATTCTGCTGTTCCGGTAGATAAGGAAAGTATTTTAGTTACTTATACCCGCAGTAATCTTTGGAATTTCCAGGGATTGCCTATTAACAATGCGGTTTCGGCAGGAATGGCCCCTACCCAGGAACTCGTTGATGCCTATCCTATGACAAGCGGAAAATATGTTCTTGACCTGGCGAATCCGTATAATGATGTTAAACATCTTTCCCCCAATTTTGCCTCCGGGTCGGGATATGACGAAACCAACCCTTATGTGGACCGGGATCCACGTTTTTACGCCACGGTCTATTACAATGGTTCAACCGCTCTTAATTCAAGCAATAAGACTACAACGATAGATATTTTTAGGACGGGTAACAGTAGTATTGATGGTAGTAATACCAAGCGCACGCAGACGGGTTATTATCCACGCAGGCACTATCATCCTTTATCGCGCAGAGGTAAGAATGTTTCCTCTTCATGGCGCTATATGCGGCTGGCCGAGATCTATCTTAACTATGCCGAATGTGCGATCGAAAACAACCATCTTACAGAAGCTTTAGCGGCGATTAAGCCGATCAGAGATCGTGTGGGAATGCCCAACCTGGATGAAGTGGAAGGGGTAACCATTAACCAGGAAAACCTTCGTTTGATGTACCGTAACGAACGCCGGATTGAGATGGCTTATGAAGAAACCCGGTATTATGACGTGCGCCGCTGGACCGCTCCCGGAGAAGATATGGATATTGTACGTTATGCCACGGGTATGTGGATCGAAAAGAATGAAGACGGCAGTTTTACGCATATGCGATTTCAGGTGGGCGATGCCTATGATCCGGACACACAGAGCTGGAGCGGGCAAGGTCTGGAAAAAAAGTGCTATGCGGCCAAATTTAATCTTTACCCGATTGATGCGACAGAAGTCTCCAATTTATTTGAAAAAACCGGCGTTAACATTCAAAATCCCGGATGGTAATCTGGCTTGGAAGTGTTTACAATTAAATATTAAATAAATGATGAATTTCAGAAATTATATATCATCAAAAATATTAACCTTCTTGCTGATGATCTTTGTATTGTCGGCGGGGCATGTGCATGCCCAAAAAGAGGGCTCTTATACGAAAGGCTCGGTAAAAGATGTTTTCGGACGGGCTTTGCCCGGAGCTAAGGTGACGGCCCGAAACAATGCCATTAATTGTGTCAGCGGGGTGGATGGCACCTTCAACATACATGGGGTTCTTGTTGAAAATGAAGTATTCGTTGTGTCCTTAAACGGTTACAGAAGCCAGGAGGTAACCTTTACTAACAAGGAAGACCTCAATGTGGTTTTGGAATCGGATGCCTCAGGTCGCGACAATACGGTGTCTCTATTGACCGGCGACAGAACCATGAGTTCTGTGGGGGCTTCGGCCATAACCATAGGTCAGGATGTTTTATCCCGAACCAAGTCCTCGTCCCTCGGGACTGCCCTCACGGGGAGAATCCCGGGCTATACCTCCGGATACATACGAGGAATCTCTACCACCAATGGGAAAGCCCCAACGATTTTGGTGGATGGGATGCTAACCGATAGTTATGGACACCTGAATCTGAGAGATGTGGAGTCGATAACCATATTAAAAGATGCCGCTGCCACCTCTTTATATGGCTTCCAGGGAGGAAACGGCATTATTTCGGTGAAAACCAAGAAAGGTTATGATGGGGAGTCTACTATTACCGTAGATGCCAATTACACCCTGCAAAAATCTATTGTAACCCCTACCGTTTTAAATTCGGGACAATTCGCCAGACTTTATAACGAGGCCTGGGCTAACGATGGCAATACCGGTACGCCTGTATTTTCGGCTGAGGACATTGCCAATTACGAGTCGGGTGAAAATCGCGACTTGTACCCCAATAACAATTGGTACGATATGTTTATCGACCCGTTGGTTCAAACACAGGATATTCATGTAAGCGGACGTGGAGGTTCTGAATCCTTTAAATATTATGTGGGAATGGGCTATCTTCATCAGGATTCTCCTTATAAGACGGATGGTACCGTTCCCGAGACTTTTGGAACCAACCGGTTTGATATCCGTTCCAACCTGGATATTAAGATCAACGATTATATCAGTGGTTACATGAATATATCGGGAAGGCTGAATCGTAATATGGACACCCAGTCAAATGATGTCTATTCTACTATTTTTAACCTGGACCCTACTGTTTATGGACCTCTTACACCCGAAGGGTATGTGGTGATTACCGAAACCGAAGGGAGTTCAACCTATGCCAAGATTAACAGATCGGGATACACTAAAACAACCGGGGTTCATATTTCTTCCATTTCCGGATTAAATATTGACCTTAAGAAATTGCTGCCTGGCTTGTCAGCCGGAGGAGAGATAAAGTATTATACGATTCCGACCTCTTATATCTATGGCAATACCGATTACGAGCGATGGATACGGGATAAGACTGTAACCGACAGTTTGGCTTTTATGAAATTTGGCTCCACCACAGACGAGCCGGTCACATTCACCAAGAAAACCTCTTCCATTAACAGGAACGAATATCAGGGGCATTTGAGTTATCAAAATACCTTTGGAGACCATGGGGTTAGCGCCCGTGCGTTTATACAAAAACAACATTATAGTTCCCAGGCGGCGGTTGGTGTTCAGCCCTTTATAAAAATGACCTATGGGTTAAATGTGAGTTATGCGTATAAAAATCTGTTATATGCCGATTTGGTGTCGGGTTATCAGGGGTCAGAGCAATTTAGTTCCGAGAACCGTTACGGATTTTTCCCATCCATGTCTGCGGCTCTGGTGCTTTCGAACTTCGATTTTTTGAAGGCTAATGAGGCGGTGAGCTTCCTGAAACTTCATGGTTCCTACGGTTTGGTGGGCAATGATGCATTGGGCACCAGCGAGCGCTTCCTGTATAAGGATAACCTGACCACCAGTGGAAGCAACATTGGAGAGACCCAATTGGGTAACCCCGATATCACCTGGGAAAGCTCTAAGATTGCCAATATCGGGATCGACCTTGGCTTATGGAATCAGGTCTCTTTGGCTTTTGAGTATTTTGATGACCGGCGGACCGACATTTTGGTCTCCAATAAGATCATGCCGGCCATGATGGGTATTGCTTCCAGTGCGCTTCCTTTGATGAATGACGGTGAAGTACATTCATATGGCTTTGAGACCCAATTGGGTTACCAGAAGGACTTCAGCAAAGATTTTTCCTTTGGGATTAATGGTTACTTTGCCTTTAACGACAATAAGGTTGAAAGCATTGCAGAGTTAAATCTGGGCGATGATTATGCTTATCCATACAGAACTACCGGATACCGTGTAGGACAACATTGGGGTTACCTGATTGATTATTCCAATGGAAACGGCTTTTTCAACAGTGCCGATGAGATTGCAGCCTCCGGGCTAGCTTATGATGGCGCCTCACCAAGAACCGGAGATTTTATCTATCAGGATTTGAATAACGACGGGATTATTAATGCTAAAGACATGGCCCCAATGGGTTATGGAAGTATCCCAAGAATCAGTTATGGCGCTGAATTGAATATGCGATGGAAACAATTTGACCTTTCGGCCTTGTTGTATGGCGTTTCACAAGTGAGTTCATTTAACAGCGGTTGTGGCTATTATGAGTCGTTTAACAACGGCACCTTTTTCACGCAACATTTAACCGCATGGACTGCTGAGCGTTACGCCAATGGAGAAGAGATTACGGCTCCTGCTTTATCATTGGATGGAAGTTCCAGTCATAAAGCCAATGATTATTACTTTCAGGACAAAAGCTATGTCCAATTGAGGGAGGTAACCTTAGGCTATACGATTCCTGCCAGTGTGTCTAATAAGGTATGGACCAAGGATGCCCGGATCTATTTTAGCGGAAGAAATCTGCTTACGCTCGATAACATGAAAAGCGACGATATGACGGTTTTTATGAGCGGCGTGAACAGTTCTCCTACGCGCAGGGCGTTTGTTTTTGGGCTTAATCTAACATTTTAAGAAAGAGAAAAGATGAAACGAAGAATTGTATATATATTAATGGCTGTAAGCCTGTTGGCTCCATCTTGCGAAAGCGCTTTTGATTTTGGATCGGATGGACGGGTGACGTATGATGAAATCTTTTCGGATTACGAGTTAACCAAGAAATACCTGGCAACCGCTTACTCTTATATGCCCTACTATGGGGCGAGTAGTGCGGGGGGAACCTTTTTAGCATCCTATACCGATGAAGCGCAGAATGCCCAGGATGTAGTCCCCGGTAACAGTACCCTGCAATATTATCAGGGGAACATGAGTTCCAGCAATAATTTGCTTGATGGCAACCTTTACGACGATATGTATAAAGGGATCCGTGCGTGCAATGTATTTATTGCCCATGTGGATGAAGTACCTTTTTTTAAGATTGAAGAACACAGAGGCCAGTGGAAAGGCGAAGCTTATCTGTTAAGAGCTTATTATTATCTTCAACTCATTAAGCGTTATGGTCCGGTTCCTATCTTTAAAGAGGAGCTCCCTCTGGATTATGATTTCTCGGCCATGGAGAGGCCAACGTTTTATGAAAATGTGCAGGCGATCATCGACGATTGCGATGCTGCCATGGCCCAGCCTGAGCTTTTATATCGTCAGGTTAGTGGTCTTCAGGATGGGTATATGACCCGCGGGGTGGCCAATGCCATTAAGTCACAAGCCATTCTTTTTGCAGCCAGTCCGTTATGGAACGATGGCAACAACTATTGGAATGAAGCCGCTGCCGTAACTAAAGATGCGATGGAAAAACTTGAGAGTGCCGGTTTTGGGTTGTATAATCCGGCAAGCATTTCTGTCCCTGGTCTCTATAGCAAGTATCAGGAATATTTCCTCACCGCCTCTGAAGGGGTGGAGAATCCTGCAGAAGAGAAAGAGACCATAAAAGGAACCACACGAATGACGCTGTGGTCCAATTACGGCCTCCCTGTTTTGGCCAATGTAACCAAAGCAGGCATGAGTCCTTCGCAGGAATTGGTTGATGCATATGAGACCATTGATGGTGTGCCGGTTCTTGATCCGGAGATGCCTTATCTGGATGACCAGCATCTGCAGCCCAATTATAATGTGGATAACACCTTGTATGATCCTGCAGATCCATATGCAAACCGCGACCCCCGTCTTTTTTCGACGATTTATTGCAATGGCAATTATCATAACCTAAGCAACAATACAGTTCCTGTGGAAACTTTTGTCGGCGGTAATTGCGGAATCTCTGAGATCAGTAACCTTTATACCAGAACCGGTTATTACCTTAGGAAGTTCATTAATTATGCTTCAAAGAACAATTATAATGTAGACGGTTATTGGCACGATTTCCGGATGGCTGAGATTTATCTTAATTTTGCCGAAGCAGACTTTTACGCCAACGGGGCGGTTACCTCTGAAGCGCTGGCGGCTGTCAATAAAATCAGAGCCAGGGCCGGCATGCCTGACGTTCCTTCAAGTATCTCTGCCCAGGATTTTGAACTCAAATTGCGCAATGAGCGAAGAATAGAGCTGGCTTTTGAGGAGCACCGTTACTATGACCTTCGCAGATGGAAGATTCAAAAGGACTATGAAGGAGTGGTTACAGGCATGAAAATCACTGAGAATGAAGGCACATTTAATTATGACAGGATCATTGTTCAGGAAAGAAATGTTACCGATGATAAATATTTGATGTGGCCGATTCCTTTAACGGAAGAAAATAAATTCAAAGCCGTTGGGGTTAATTTCCAAAATCCAGGTTGGTAATTGATGCTTCTGACCAGATCTTGACGAACGGATTTGGCGGAACATTTACTGATGCTACACAGACCAAAACGTTACACTCAGTGGTGAAATCGATTTTGGAATAAAGTCAACTTAGAATTAAACGAGGTTGTGGAGCGATACCACAACCTCTTACAAATTAGACTCCAGTATCTTTATTTAGCGCATTGGATTCTATAAAAAAATTAATTCCCATGTATAATGAGTGAAAAAATAGGTTTAATCGATTCTTCAATAATTATTATCTACCTGGTTGGAATATTAGTCGTTGGTATTCTATCCGTTAGATTAAAAAAAATGACTAGCGAAAGCTACTTTCTTGCCGGAAGGGGATTAAACTGGGTTTTGGTGGGTGCCGCTTTGTTTGCATCAAACATTTCAACCATTCACTTGGTTGGGCTCGCGGCATCGGGTTATAACGAAGGTTTGGTGTGGGGTAATTTCGAATGGCTTGCATCAATAACTTTAATTTTACTAGGGTTGATTTTCGCCCCATTTTATTTTAAAAGCAAAATATCAACCTTGCCCGAGTTCCTGGAAAAACGTTATGACTCCAGGTCGCGCACGGTTCTTGCCTTCATTGCCATTATTGGGGCCTTGTTTGTTCACATTGGCATGAGTTTGTATGCCGGTGCTGTTGTGTTCGAGACTTTCTTTGGAATAAATATCATTACCTCAATTCTTGTCATTTCAATAGTAACAACAATTTACACCGTACTTGGTGGCCTAAAAGCGGTGGTTGTAACCGAAACTATACAATCTGTAATTTTAATAATTGGTGCAATTATGCTAACGGGCTTTGCCGTATTTGCTTTATCAGAAAGTGGTATAAATACGATTGCCGAACTAAAAGCAAGTTTAAAACCCGGGCAACTAAAAATTTTACATTCCAAAGATAGCTTGGCCACATTGGGAGGAGACACCGGACTTACCTGGTACGCTTGCCTGCTGGGTTACCCCATTTTGGGTTTATGGTATTGGTGCTCCGACCAAACCATTGTTCAGCGGGTTTTAGGTGCCAAAACCCAAACAGATGCACAAGTAGGGCCCATTTTTGCCGGTTTCCTAAAAATATTACCGGTTTTCATTTTAGTGTTTCCTGGCGTTATTGCCTACGTGCTATTTAAAGACATTATTGGAACCAATGCCAACATGGCCTTACCGGTTTTAATTAACCAGCTTCTACCTGTCGGATTAAAAGGCCTAATGGCTGCTACACTTCTGGCAGCCTTAATGAGTACAATTGCGGCTGCATTAAACAGTTCAGCAACACTTATTGCCGTGGATATTGTAAAGCGGGTAAGACCCACTGTCACCGACAAACAACAAATTAAAATTGGTCGTTATGCTGCAATTTTGGTTATGGTGCTGGCCATGGCCTGGTCCACTCAGGGCGATAAATTTTCTAGTATTTTTGAGGCAATCAACAAAATTGCTTCGGCCATTGCACCTCCGGTAGCCGTAGTATTCTTGTTTGGGGTATTTTCGAAAAGAGGAACGCGGCAAGCTGCTTTCATCACCTTAACCTTGGGATTAATCCTAGGCATCACTGCATTTTGTTTCGATTTTGAACCCATTAGCGGGTACATGTACATTACAAAAGGTTTACAAATTCCTTTTATGATGCAGGCATGGTGGTTATTTGTGTTATGCTCAATCATATATTTTACCGTAAGTTTTGCAACAGAAAAGCCCAAACAAGAAGTTATTGACAACTACACCTGGGAACACCCTTTGGCTGTAGTAAGAGGAAAACTTACCTCAGTAAAAGATCCTAGGGCGCTAGCTCTTATCCTTACAGCGACTTTAATAATATTGTATTTCGCATTTTCATAGATTAGTTCAATTAGTAGAATGTTAATTTTTGGACGGGTATCATTCCCCTCGGAATTTTTCTAAAAAAAACAGTAATGAGACAAGCTATAATGACATCGCCGGGAGTGATCGAATTCAAAAACACTTCTGCTCCAAAGGAGATTAAACCGAATGAAGTGCTTTTGAAAATAGAAAAAATCGGAGTTTGCGGAAGCGACATACATGTCTATCATGGCGAACACCCCGCAACGCCCTACCCTGTTATTCAAGGGCACGAATATTCGGCCACCGTGGAGGTCGTTGGCAAGCAAGTATCTAAGGTAAAACCCGGGATGAAAGTTACGGCACGCCCCCAGCTGGTGTGCGGAGTATGTGGCCCTTGCAAAAGGGGGCAATACAATGCCTGCCAGAACCTGAAGGTTCAGGGGTTCCAAGCTCCGGGAGTTGCCCAGGACTATTTTATTGTTCCCGAAGATCGGGTGGTTGTCCTTCCCGATTCGTTAACTTTTGAGCAGGGAGCCATGGTTGAACCCGCTGCCGTTGGTGCTCACTCCACCAGCCGTGTTGCAGAAATCAAAGGAAAGAATGTGGTTGTTTCCGGTGCCGGCACAATCGGTAACCTGGTAGCACAGTTTGCGATGGCACGCGGTGCAAAAAAGGTCCTTATCACCGACATCAACAATTATAAGTTGCAAAAAGCAAAGGAATGTGGTATTGAAGCAACACTGAACGTATCGGAAACACCTTTTGAAGAAGGGATTAAATCAATCTTTGGCAATGAAGGTTTTCAGGTTGGCCTTGAAGCTGCCGGCGTGCAATCTTCATTGGATGTCCTAATTGCCAACGTAGAAAAGGGCGGAGATGTGGTAATTCTGGGTGTATACGCCAAAAATCCAACCGTAAACATGTATTATGTTGGCGAACACGAGTTGAATCTTTCCGGTTCTATGATGTATCGCCACGAAGATTATGAAGTGGCAGTACAAATGATTGCGGAAGGAAAAATCATAACAGAACCTCTGATTTCTAAACACTTTCCTTTTGAAGAATATGCGAATGCATACAAATACATTGAACAAAAAGAAGGAGAAACGATGAAGGTGATCATTGACCTTTAATATTTACGCATGAAATGCGTCCGGAATATTGGACGCATCCTACACGGTGCTGTTAAAAACAATCAATTTTAATTGTATATGAAATATTATTATAATGAAAAACTTTAATTACCATCAGTCTACGGAAATACGCTTCGGGATAGGACGAATTAACGAACTTGCCGAAACGGTAAAAAAATACGGAAACAAAGTTTTATTGGTCACCACAGCTACAACTAATCCCGCTTTCGAGGAACAATACACCAGGGTAAAAAAGATATTGAGGGATGGCGGTGTTGAAGTGGCCCACTACGACGGGGTTATTCCAAATCCAACTATCGAATCGATAACTGCAGGTGCCGAGATAGCCCGCAATTTTGGCGCCGAGGTAGTTGTTGGGTTGGGGGGCGGCTCCAGCATGGATTCAGCTAAAGCCATATCGGTAGCCGCAACACATGAAGGTTCTTGTTGGGATTACCTCTTTTATAAATCGCCACAACCCGATCCCGAAAAATTATTGCCGGTTATTGCCGTTTCAACCACTTCGGGTACCGGTTCTCAAGTTACCCAGGTGGCAGTGGTTACAAATACACAGGAACGCGACAAATCGGCCCTGTACAATAATATTTTATACCCGGAGGTGTGTATTATCGATCCAGAACTGATGTTAACCGTTCCCGCTTTTGTAACCGCCACAACCGGTTTCGATGTATTGTGCCATGCATTCGAAAGCACAATCAATCCGGGTACGGGAGCATATGTCGATTTGCTGGCATGGGAAGCCATTGCAATTGTGGTAAAAAACTTACCCAAATTACTAGCCGATTTAAAAGATATTAAAGCGCGTGAAAAAATGGCCTGGGCCGATACCCTTGCCGGGCTTTGTATTGCCAATGCCGGAGTTACCCTACCCCATGGAATGGGAATGGCCATTGGAGGCATGTATCCACAAGTTGCACATGGCGAAGCCCTGGCCATTGTTTATCCGGCCTTCGTTGAGTTTACCTGGGAAGCAGCAATACCTCAATTTTCAAAATTAGCCCGGATATTAAATCCTGAATTAAATGCTGTAACCGATAAAGAAGCGGCTGCTCAATCTCAAAACGAAATTTGTAGGTTTCTGAAACAAATTCAATTGAACAAAAAACTGCGTGATGTTAATATGCCTGAAAATGAAATTGAAAAACTGGCGGATCAATGTATGGTATTGCCCGATTACGAAGGCAATCCGCGCGTTGCAACAAAAGAAGATATGATTGAACTTATAAAATCCTCATTTTAACAAATATTTAGCTATCATATTTTTAAACTTAAATTCTTTGAAGATGAAAAAACAATTATTTCTAATTTGCTTGCTCTCCATCGTAATGCTAAGTGCATACGCGCAAACCCGAAGCATAAGCGGGACAGTGACTTCGGGGAAGACCGGAGAAAAGCTTGTTGCCGTAACCATTTCGGTAAAAGGAACCAGTATTGGTGTCATCACCGATACTCATGGGAATTTTAGCCTGGAAGTGCCTGAAAATGCTAAGACACTGGTTGCTTCATTTTTAGGCATGACAACTATTGAAGTTCCCATTTCGTCATCGGATGTTTACAATTTTTCGATGGTGCCGGAAAATATCGGCCTTGACGAAGTAATTGTGACCGCTCTTGGTGTTACCAGGGAGAAAAAAACGCTTGGTTATGCTGTTCAGGAACTTTCGTCGGACGATTTAAATCAGGCAAACGATCCTAATATTGTTAATTCCCTTTCGGGTAAAGTAGCAGGTGTTCAGGTTACAAGTGGGGGTAGCACCATTGGTTCCTCTTCAAGAATTGTGATAAGAGGTAATGCTTCATTTTCTGGCAATCAACCACTTTTTGTGGTCGATGGCACTCCAATAGATAACTCTTCACCCAACCTTCGGGGAAATGGTGGTACCGACTGGGGTAATACAGCCTCTGATATCGATCCTAATACCATTGAGTCTATGACAGTGCTAAAGGGTGCAAATGCAGCCGCCCTTTATGGCAGTCGCGCCACGAACGGAGTTATTATTATCACCACCAAAAAAGGAGGTAAAGGAGGCAAAAATATTGGGGTTGAATTTAACTCTTCAGTAATTTTCAACCAACCGGCCTATTTCCCAAAACTTCAGAACGAATACGGAGGAGGTAGAGACGGTAGCGAATATCTTTACAATAAATATAACGAAGAAAACGGTACATCATTAACTTATAATGAATACGCAAAACAGTTTGGATATAATTATGTTGATGGCGCCGGTGGCGGAGTGAACGATAATCACCCCATTAACTGGGGGCCAAGATTAGATGCCGGACTTAATCTCGACCAATGGTCTACAGGAGCGGACAGCCCATGGGTATCACGTCCGAATAACGTAAAGGAATGGTTCAATACCGGTCATAATATCGAGAACAGCCTTACCGTTACTTCAAACGGAGAAAAAGCATCGGGAAGAATTACGATCACGAATCTGGACTCGAAAGGTATTGTTGACTATACGGATCAAAAGCAGAATACTATCTCCTCAAATGTAACCCTAACTCCAACTAAAAAGTTAACTGCAGTTGCCAATGTTACCTATTTAAGAAAGGAAAGTGATAACGTACCAAATAATGGTTACATGTACGCCGACATTTTTGGGTGGTTGCAAAGAGATTACGATACACAATACGCGAAAGATTTATTTTACGAAAAAGGGAATGACGATTACATGTTTAATGGCGATAATCCTTTTTATTCGCTCAGAAACACCCATGGCTTCACCAGGGATAGAATGTTTGGTAACATAAGTACTTCCTATGATATTAGCGAATGGTTATCCGCTACAGGACGGGCAGGAATTGATTTCTATAATGAATACCGTAAAAACATTACCCAATCGGGAACTTTCCGGAATATACGTTTGGGAAGAGGCGGGCAATTCAACGAAACCCAAATTTTTAACAAAGAAATTAACGCCGATTTCATCCTTAATTTCGACAAGACTTTTGGCGATTTCCGTATCGATGGGCTATTAGGCGCAAATTACAGGAACGACTTTTACAAGAACACGTATATGAGTGCAGCTGACCTTACCGTCCCCGACCTGTATACCATCTCCAACGTGAATGGTAATCCAACAGTAAGTATGTACACACGCGAATATGAAACACACAGTGCATATTTTGCAGCCAATGCATCGTATAAAGATTTTATTTTTCTAGGGATAACCGGCCGTAACGACTGGAGTTCGACATTGCCTTCTGAAAGCAGGTCCTATTTTTATCCATCGGTAAGCCTTGGCCTAAGTGTAACCGACGCATTTCAAATCGAATCTGATGTTTTATCGTATGCCAAGTTAAGGGGGAGTTGGGCAAAAGTTGGTGGTGACACCGATCCTTATAAATTGGACAGGGTTTATTCTGCTAATTCTTTCAATTCAATCTCAACATTTACGGCTTCCAGCACTATGCCTCCTGTTGGATTAAAACCTGAGGAAACGCAATCTTATGAAATTGGTGCTGATTTAAGATTTATAAAAGATCGCATATCTTTAGATTTTACTTATTATAACCAAACAACAGTAAACCAAATATTGTCTGTCGCCACATCCGGTACAACAGGCTACAGCTCCATGCTGTTAAATGCAGGCGAGATTGAAAATAAAGGTGTTGAATTAATGGTGTTTGGCAAAATCCTAGACAGCAAGTCTGGATTAAATTGGGATGCAACAATTAACTGGGCAAAAAATAAGAGCATGGTTAATTCATTATATGGCGACCTTGAATCGTATGTTATTTCTGCCGGGTTTGGAGGTGTGAAATCGCTGGGTATACCCGGAGAAGAATGGGGTGTTTTATGGGGGTTACCATTTGTTAAAGATAATGAGGGAAATACCGTTGTAGATGCGAGAGGGCTTCCCAAAACAACCAATGTTGGTGAGAAACTAGGTACGGTAACGCCGGACTGGACAGGAGGTATAAAAAACTCATTTAGATATAAGAACGTTAACCTGAGCTTTTTAATTGATGCCAAAGTTGGGGGCGATATGTTTAGCACCACCGCCTGGCACTCATATCCAACCGGAGCATATGAAGTAACCACTAAAAATAATGTAAGGGAAACCGGTTTGATTGTTGATGGTGTTTTTGAAGATGGTACAAAAAACGACATTCGCGTATCAGCACAGGATTATTACCTGGGCTCGTGGATGTGGAATAACCATGAATATTCGATACTTGACGGAACCTATGTGAAATTTCGCGAGCTTGCGGTAGGATATGATTTCCATTTCGACAACATAGGCTGGATTCAAAAAATTAACATCTCATTTGTTGGCAGAAACCTAGCGATTCTATACAGAGATAAAAGCACAGCTGATTTGGGTATTGATCCGGAAATTGGTTTTGGCGGAGGAGAAGCCGGTGTTGGTTTTGAGAACTTTAATATTCCAACTACCCGCAACCTTGGATTTAAGCTAAAAATCAGTTTATAAGAATTTTGTAATTAAAAAAAGTTTCGATTATGAAAAAGATATTTAAAGCATTATTATTTCTTTCGGTTGGCGCTTTGCTTGCAATGGCATCATGCACTAGCGAATTTGATGAGTTGAATACGAACCCCAATGCGGCCACTGTTGTACCGGGAACTAATGTTCTTGGTTCTTCAATGACATTATCTGCAGGCACATTGTTCGGAACCAGACTGAGCTGCTACTACACAGGTACGTATTGTGGATACATAGGTTCCGATGACTACGAATACAGAGTTGGTATTAACAATAGCATGTGGACCAGCATGTATAATATAATGACTCGCGCTGTTGACGCCATGAGACTAGCAAAAGAGGAAGGAAACGATAACCTCTACGCAGCCGCACTTACTTTTAAAGCATACAATGCACAGAAGACAACTGACATGTGGGGTGATATTCCATACTCACAGGCTTTTAAATTAGGAGAAGGAATAACTTATCCAGTATACGATTCGCAGGAACTGGTTTACAACACAATTTTGTCGGAATTAAAAACTGCCGCCGATATGTTTGACGAAAATGGCGAGAACATTGGTGAAGGTGATTTTATATTGAATGGAGATGTTATGCTTTGGAAAAAGTTTTGTAACTCTTTACGCCTTAGAGTTGCGATTCGTATGTCGTCAGCCGATGCAGCAACAGCTTCAGCTACTATCCAGGATATTTTAAACAATTCAACCAAATATCCTATTATGACTGAGAATAGCGATAATGCTTATTGGTGGTTTCCCGGGATTGCCCCTGACCAGGAAATTTGGTACGAATCAATGGGTACAAGCGGCGACGCTGAAAAAACCGGCTGGAGGCTGCAACAACCTATTATTGACGCCTTGCAGGACAACAACGATCCGCGCCTTCCTGTTTATGCCGATAAAAATGACTATGGCGTTTATAGTGGTCACCGCATGGGACCTTTTCAAGCTTCCGACACCATGAATAACAATGCGAACAGATCACATATTGGAGATTGGTTTATGAACGATCCTGCAGGCTTTGTGCCTTACATGAACTGTGCCGAAGTATATTTCGGTCTGGCCGAAGCGTATGAACGCGACCTTGCTACCGGTGATGCTAAAGTGGCTTATGAAATGGGCATTACCTATTCATGTATGGAAAGTGGGCAGATTGAACCGTCCCAAATAGCCACATTTTTGGCTGAGCCTGAAGTGACCTGGGACGGAGGAACCACTTCTAATCTTGAAAAGATTGCCCTGCAAAAATACGTTGCTTTATTTAAGCAAAGTGTTGAAGCCTGGTCAGAAGTAAGGCGAACCGATGTTCCGCTTCTTACAGGAGTATCGGCAGAATATGCATCCGCCCACAACAGGCCACCTTTCAGGTTAGCGTATGCCGATGAAGAGAAATCACTAAATATTAATTTCCCGTACGATGTTGAGGAAGAAGATATCTTTTACGGAACACAGGTGTGGTGGGACAAAAGAACAGGTGTGGAATAATAATTTAACTAAATAATATGTGAGGAAACAGGTCAGTAGTTAGCTCACCTGTTTCCTTTATATATAATTAGTGGCTATAAGAAAAGGCAACAATTCTCTTTTAAAAACCCTCTAACTCTCCCGAATACGAGTTCGGGACAGGCTCTAAAGGGAGAACCAAAACTCCCCGTAGAGAGCTAATTCCCCTTTAGGGGTTCGGGGTAATCACCAAGGAGAATATATTAAATAGAGAGTTTTCTTAGATGCACTAATTATTTGGGATAATAGCTCGTTAAGCTTTCGTCATGATCATATTATCAAGTTGTTATATAGATGCGTATTTGCATCGTATAAATTGTCATTGAGTACTTTTAACCCGGATTATGCATTGGAGGTTCGTCATGAGCATTGCAAGTACAATAAAACAAGGCATTACTGAAACAAGGCATAACTTGTCCCGATTACTTTCGGGAGCATCGTTCTGGTGAGGTGAAGTGATGCAACGAAATGTCTTGTTTTAAAATAATTTCAATGTGTAATAGAATTTCTAATGCATATTGCGGGTTTAAAATAACCCCATGTCTATTGTCGAAAATACAACTATTAATAATTGGCATGTACCTGATAATTAATTTCAGTAAGCCTATACGAATTAAGTTAAAAGTTTGAAAAATGGTAAAGTGTATAAAAAAACAAAATACCCTACATCCAATTTTTGTTATATTAGTATTATTGCTAGCCTGTTATGGCTGTTCTCAACAGGGAACAACATCAAAACCTCGTCCCAACATCCTCTTCATCCCCGTCGACGACCTTCGTCCAGAGCTGGGATGCTACGGAAACAAGGACATAAAAACGCCCAACATCGACCGGTTGGCAGGCCAGGGTGTGACATTTACACGTACCTATTGTCAGCAGGCCGTTTGCAGTGCCTCACGGGCCAGTTTACTTACCGGTCTGCGCCCCGATTCCATTCAGGTTTGGGATTTGCAGAGCGAATTTCGCGCCGCCGTCCCCGATGCTGTTACCTTGCCCCAGTTTTTTAAACAAAGTGGTTACACTACCATTGGTCTTGGTAAAACATTTCACAATATTTTTCCCGACACCATTTCATGGACAGAAAAACCACATATCGAAGGATTTCCATTCGACCCGGATGCGTTTTATGTAAATGAAGAAAATATAAAAATTCAACAGGAAAAGATTGAAAAACTGAAAGCCGCCGGAAAATCGACCATCGACCAATTGGGTCATTGGTATGTAAAAGCCAAAGCTACTGAAATTGGCACGAAGGGTGACGATGCCTATTTTGATGGTGCACAAACCACCCTGGCCATAGAAAGAATGCAGGAATTGGCTAAGTCTGACAAACCCTTTTTCCTCTCGGTAGGATACTATCGGCCACATCTGCCTTTTAACGCCCCCAAAAAATACTGGGACATGTACAACAGGGATTCAATCCCGTTGGCAGAAAACCAGTTCACACCTGACGGGAGCCCTGAATATGCCAACCACGGTTACCAGGAACTAAAGGGATACATCGATTGCCATGAGCTACCTCTTCCATCCGAAAAACCCTGGCAAACAGAACGCCAAAGAGAACTTAAACACGGCTATTATGCCAGTGTTTCGTACATCGATGCTCAAATTGGCAGGTTGCTCGACGAATTGGACAGGCTCGGCCTGACCGAAAACACCATTATAGTGCTTTGGGGCGACCATGGTTGGAAACTGGGCGAACACAACGGCTGGTGCAAAATGACCAATTACGAAATCGACACACATGTGCCATTAATTATAAGCGGAACTGGCGTAAAAGCAAAAGGGCAGCAAAGCAATGCCCTAACCGAATTTGTAGACATCTATCCAACGTTAATTGAAATGACAGGTTTCGATATTCCATCGCATCTTCATGGAAGCAGCACCGTACCGCTTCTCGAAAATCCTGAAAAAAAATGGAAATCGGCTGCTTTCAGTCAATTTTTGCTGGGGAGGTTTGGTCCTGCGGAAACACGAAAACATGAAAGAATGGGATATGCCATACGAACCGACAGATATCGTTATGTGGAATGGTACGGCTGGAATAAAAAAGAAAAGAAAAAGGGAGAACTTTTAAATAGGGAACTGTTCGATCACCAGACTGACCCAAAGGAAAATATGAATCTGGCAAACGTTGTGGAATATAAAAAAATTGTACAGGCACTTTCTCAACAACTAAACCTGGGATGGAGGAATGCCCTTCCCAAGTCAAATAAATAATTTGTTTTATCCAAATGACATAGGGTTTTGGCAACAATTTTCGTCTAGTAAGTAATAAACATTCAAAATCAGTTCAACCAATTGTATTATACAACAACCATGAAAAATATATTAGTATTGATAGTTGTTTCGACTATGTTGTCATGTACTTTTTCCAATCCGGAAAAAAAACCAAACGTAGTATTTTTATTAATCGACGATATGGGCTGGATGGACATTGGTGCCAATGGGAGTACTTTTTACGAAACGCCTAATATCGATAAACTGGCGAGCGAAGGTGTTCGGTTTACCCAGGCTTATGCAGCTTCTCCAATATGTTCGCCAACGCGTGCCTCCATATTAACCGGTAAAAATCCGGCACGTATTAATCTTACCCAATGGATTGGAGGCCCTGGAAACCCCGATTACGAAAGAAATTTGCCTCTCGAAGAAGTACTCTTCCCTGAAATAATGCAAGAGGCCGGCTATAAAAATATTTTCCTGGGCAAATGGCACTTGAACAACAGGGCTGGCGAGGGGAAATTCTGGCCCGACAAACAAGGTTTCGACATTAATGTTGGGGGTCACTTTAGAGGTGGCCTGTATATCAAAAACAAATACTTTTCCCCCTGGAACATTCCCAACCTGGAAAACGGACCTGATGGAGAATACATGACAGACCGCCTGGCACAGGAAGCAGCCGATTTTATCGATGTTAATGCCGATAGCTCATTTCTTTTGTACCTTTCTTTTTACCAGGTCCATGCGCCCTTTAGCGCACCTGAAGACAGGGTTGAAAAATACTTGAAAAAGCAAAAACAACTGGGACTGACCGACGAAGAAAAATTTAAAGAAGGAACTTTTGGCGATAAAACTTTTACTTACAGAACTAAACAAGATCATCCCACCTATGCCGCCATGGTTGAGTCAATGGATATGGCTGTGGGCAAGGTGCTCAGTAAACTGAAAGAAAAAGGGATTGACGATAACACGATTGTCGTTTTCTTTTCCGATAACGGAGGATTAAATACCTCAGAGGGAATACCCACCTCAAATGCACCATTAAAATATGGCAAAGGCTGGTTATACGAAGGAGGAATCAGGGAGCCCGCTATTATCAAATGGCCAGGCGAAACCAAACCGGGAACTGTTTCGGATGAAGTTATTACCAGTATGGATTTCTACCCCACCATTCTCGAAATGATTGGAGAACCATTACGCCCCGATTTACATGTTGACGGTAAAAGTTTAGTGCCCTTGCTTAAAGGGGAAAAGGAAAAAATTCACGATGCCGTCTATTTCCACTACCCGCATCGATCCAATCAAAAAGGAAGTCCGAGCAGTGCCATCCGCGAAGGCGATTATAAGTTGATTGTATTTTTTAACGACAACCGTCAGGAGCTTTACAACCTGAAGGACGATATTGGTGAAACACACGATCTCTCAAAAGAATTGCCCGAAGTTAGAGAAAGACTGTACTCAAAACTGGAAAAATGGTGGGACGATGTTGATGCCCGTTTCCCAAAGGAATATAAAAAACCATGATCAGAAAGAAGCACCAATTAGCCCGATTATTCATGAATTTTCGCGATGAAAATTCAAAATACACCGAGAAAACAATTGATTTGAAATGAGACGAATTATAATAGCTGCCATTTTCTTTACCTTCCTGTTTGCAGAAAATGGTCATACACAGACTAATAAAACAATTAAAGTTGCCTGCATTGGTAATAGCATTACGTTTGGATACGGAATAAAAGATCGTTTAAAAGATGCATATCCCGTGCAGCTGGGAAGGATGCTGGGAGAAAATTACGTGGTAAGAAATTTTGGGGTAAGCGGGCGTACATTGCTTTCAAAAGGTAATATGCCTTACATAAAAACAGGGGCATATCAGCAGGCATTAGAATTTAATCCTGATATTGTCATTATCAAATTGGGAACCAACGATAGCAAACCCTATAACTGGGAGTTTGGTGACGAGTTTAAATCTGATTATTTAAAACTCCTGGAATCCTTTAAAAACCTGGAATCAAAACCAGCCATTCATCTTTGTTTGGCCGTTCCCGTATTAAAAAGCGGACTGACCATTAGCGACGAAATCGTTGAATACAAGATCAATCCGTTAATACAGGAAATTGCCAGGGAACAGAATTTGAAACTGATTGACCTCTTTACGCCATTTGTTGGAAAAAAAGAGCTCTATGCTGACAATATTCATCCCAATGGCCAGGGAGCAGGTGAAATGGCAAAAATAATCTATAAGCAACTTACCGGTGTTGAAGGAAAACTAGTTATCCAAACATTCCCGGGGAAGAGAACGACATGGAAAGGTTTTAACCGGTACGATTTTGAGTTTGGCAATAAAAACGCACGAATCATAGAGCCGGCCAAACCCCTTGAGGGTAATCCATGGGTTTGGAGAGCCCGCTTTCCGGGATGGCATACCGAAATGGACAGCATATTGGTTTCAGAAGGTTATCACCTGGCCTATATAAATACCAACGCTCAATTTGGAAGCCCTAAAGCTATGAAATCGTGGGATAGATTTTATAAATACCTGATTAAGGCACATAACTTCAACAGAAAAGTTGCATTGGAAGGTGTAAGCCGGGGAGGCTTGTTCGTATACAACTGGGCAAAACAAAATCCAAATAAGGTAAGCTGCATTTATGCCGAGGCACCTGTTTGCGATTTTAAAAGCTGGCCAGCCGGTTTTGGGGCAAGTGACGGTTCAAAAAAAGATTGGGAAAAGCTAAAGACTGAATATGGTTTTGCATCGGATAAGGAGGCGAAGAACTATGCGAACAATCCAATAGACAACCTGGAAGCTTTGGCAAAAGCAAAAGTTCCTGTTTTGCATATGATTGGCCTAAACGATTCTGTTGTGCCAGTGGCAGAAAACTCGATGGTGTTGATTAACAAATACATAAACCTGGGCGGCATAGCCACCGTGATTCCTTGTACCCGGGGAAAACAAACCCTTTATGGCCACCATTTTCCGATTGAAACACCACGAATTGGCGCCGACTTTATAAAATACCACACAAAACCTGAAGTAAAATTGATCGATACAAGCGCCCATCATACCCTAAAAGGAAGACTTCAAAATAGTTTCCTACAATTCCAGCGAAACAAAAAAGAACAGGTGGCATTCCTTGACGGTTCAATTACAGGCACGGGAGTCCCTGAAGAACTTGACCTAAGAAAAAGGGTAATTAAGCATTTACATATACCAATCTATTACTCCACCGCCTCCTGCCTAGGCGATACCGATCACCCATTAGAATTACGCATGACCGCTTCAGGCAAAAAAATGCAGGAGGTTGAGGCCAGTCGCATCAGGTATTTCTTTGAAAAACGCAGTGAAGCAATTTTATACAACTAAATTTAAATAAACTACATGAACATCGAAATCATATCCCCATTCAGGTTCCTAGCGTGCCTACTTATAGTTGCCTTATCCACAGGAACAAAAGCCTACTCACAAAAACCGGTTAAAGTCTTCATCCTTGCCGGTCAGTCAAACATGCAAGGGCACGGCGAAACGGTGAAAGGAAAAAAAGGAAACTTAAGCTGGTTGGTGCAAAACGACAAAGCTGGAAAATACCAACACCTGGTAGACAAAAAAGGCAACTGGAAAAAAAGGGATGATGTATTTATTTATGCAAACGACAAATACGACAATATAAAAACAGGCGAGTTAAGCGTTGGTTACGGCGCATATGACTATACCATTGGACCGGAGCTTCAGTTTGGCAATATTATCGGCGATTTTTACGATGAAAATGTATTGCTGATAAAAACAACCTGGGGAGGAAAAAGCCTCGCAGTTGATTTTTGTCCCCCCAGCGCAGCAAGCGACACGGGCTATGCACGCATTCCCTATGCCCCTCAAGATACCGGATACTATTACGTGCAAATGCTGGCCACCATTTACGATGTTCTGCACAACCTGCATAAATATGTTCCAAATTATTCAGGCGAAGGTTACCAAATTACAGGTTTTGCCTGGCATCAGGGTTGGAACGACCGGGTAAATAAAGCACACAATGCCGCCTACGAAAGCAACCTGGCACATTTGATCAAAGACGTACGGCGTGATTTGGCAGAACCCAACCTCCCGTTTGTTCTTGCAACCACCGGAATGAGAAGTTACAAAGACAACGACCCAAGGGAAATTTCGTTGATACAAGCCCAGATGGCTATACCTTCCCATGCCGAATTCGAAGGGAATGTAAAAGTGACGGACACCCGCAATTTCTGGCGTTCCATTGAAGATTCACCGGCAAAACAAAATTACCACTGGAACCGCAATGCCGAAACATATTGTTTGATTGGCGAATCGCTGGCCGAATCCATGTTAGCGCTTTTGTATGAGAATAAAACTTCTTCAAAAATACGTTCAGCCAAATGCGGAAGTGATGAGATTTTGGCGCCAACACCGCCTATGGGCTGGAACAGTTGGAATGCCTTCGAAAAAAATATTGATGAAAACAAAATAAAAACCATTGCCGATATTATGGTAAGCTCGGGGATGCGTGACGCGGGATATGAATACCTGGTTTTGGACGATGCCTGGATGGCTGCCGAAAGAAATGAAAAAGGCGAATTGGTTGCCGATTCCTTAAAATTCCCGGGAGGTATGAAAGCCATTGGCGACTACATTCACAGTAAAGGATTAAAATACGGAATTTACGAATGCCGTGGCAATTTAACTTGCCAAAACCTTCCCGGCAGCTTCGAACACGAACAAACCGATATGAATTCCTTTGCTTCTTGGGGAGTGGATTACATTAAAATGGATGCCTGTTTTGCTGCGAGAAATGGCAGGCTAAGCTCCGAAGATTTTGCTATATACGCAGATGCCATTAAAAACACCGGCCGCCCGATGGTTTTTAGCATCTCCGATTTCGGACAGGGAGCCTGGGCTTGGGGAGGTAAAAACTACGCACAGCTTTGGCGTACATCCATGGATATTTACCCATTTATCAAATCGGTTTATCGATGTGCTGAAACTTCAGGTGGAGCAGGATCTTCGCATCCCGCATTTAACGGATTATGGCAGTTTGCAGGGCCCAACCACTGGAACGATCCGGATATGCTCCAAATTGGAAACCTAAAAAATGCCGATGAAGACAAGGTTCATTTTAGCTTATGGGCGGTGCTTGCCGCTCCATTAATGGCAGGCAACGACCTGCGCGTCATGTCCGATAGTGTTAAAAATATCCTTCTGGCTCCCGAGGTAATTGCCATCAACCAGGATCCACGTGCGCAACAAGGCTACAAAGTATTTCAAAAAGATAGTATTGAAATATACAACAAACCGTTATCCGATGGAACAACAGCAGTATTATTGTTGAACAAAGGTAAAAGGAAAACCGATGTAACCGTTACTTGGAAACAAATCGGGCTTGACGGGCATCAACCTGTCAGGGACTTATGGGCACAAAAGGATTTGGGAAACTTTCAAGATTCAATTACGGCCCGTAACCTTGGGCAACATGGCCACCTTTTAATTAAAGTTGGAAGAATCGGTGCTAAGCTGCTACCTGGTCCAACTCCTGTTTCTCCGGAAAAATATACCGTAACAAAAAAAGGAACTACTTACCTAAGTGATTTATACTATATCATGAAAGAATTTAACCACCCCGTGGCCGACAAAAATTTTAAGGGTGAGCCGATTCAAATAGAAGGTAAGACTTACAACAAAGGTTTGGGTTGCAAAAGCAAGTCGATACAAATGTACAAACTAGATGGAAGGGCCAACCGTTTTAAGGCGATAGTTGGTTTAGATAAATGTTCGCCGGATGAAAAGATGGGAAAATTCAGAATACTGAACGAAGATAAATTTGGAGGTCGTGTCCTTTTTGATAGCGGACAAATGGAAAAAGGAAACTCTCAAGAGGTCGATATTGATGTTTCAGGCCTCAATTTTATTCTACTTGAATTTGTTGGAAAAGGCGTTTTTGGCAATTGGGCCGATGCCAAAGTGATTGTAAATAACTAAAAAGATGAAGAATATACTCACAGCATTTTTATTCGTCGCAGTCGTATTAAACCTGGCGGCTCAGAACCGACAAGATAAAGGTTTGCAGGCTATTACCATTGAAACGGTGGAAGCGCCACTTAAATTCCTCGCCTCCGACTGGACAGAGGGACGCGAGGTAGGGACAAAGGGAGCCTATATGGCGGCAGATTACATAGCCAGCGTTTTTCAAATGTATGGAATAAAACCACTTGGCGATATGACGCAAAAAAGCATGAGCCGGGAGTTTAGATTGCAAGGAAAGAAACCTGAATTTTACCGCAGTTACTTCCAGAATTTCGACTTAATTACCGAAACACGGAATAAAAAGAGCGAACTCCGATGGTCCCAATCAAACGGAGTTTCAACCCGGATAAAAAAACTGACAGAAGGGGCTGATTATCAGGTGCAGGGTAGAATTGGATCGCTAGAATTTGACGCGCCGATTGTATTTCTTGGTTACGGAATAAAAAACAAAGACCTAAAATGCGATCCTTATAAAAAGGTTGAATTAAAAGGAAAAATCGCTTTTATCCTAACCGGGTTTGCAGGAATTAACGACCAAGAATCAAGAAACTATAGAACGCTGAACAAAGACAATAGTCTTTCAACAAATAAACTGGAAAGAACAAAAATTGAAAATGCCCGTGAAGCGGGTGCCATAGCCATTATAAAATACAATCCCGGTCATGTTTTCAAGGCAGCAAACCCTTCCAACCTGCCCATGTTTTCCGACAATGAGTTTTATGAAGGCGACCAACCACAGGACGATTTTTATCTGAAAAAGATTTTCCTGCCCAACTGGGAAACAAAACAGGAAATACCTGTAATTCAATTAAACAAAAACTTTGCTGAATCTATCCTGAAAAATGAAGGCGGGATATTGAATACCTTGCAAAACCCGGACTACGATATGGCCAAGTTTACAAGCCATGAACTTAAGGATTCGCGTTTACAGTTTAAAATCAACCACGACCAAAAAGTAATCAGGGCAAGAAACGTACTTGGTTATATTGAAGGGGAAAATACCGACGAAGTGGTGGTTATTGGCGGCCATTACGACCACGTAGGAAAATACAACGGTTTTATTTTTAACGGTGCAGACGATAACGCTTCGGGTACGGTGGGAATGTTAACGCTGGCCCGCGCGATAAAAGAAAGCGGCAAGAAACCGGCTAAATCCATCCTTTTTGCTGCCTGGACAGGCGAAGAACAAGGTTTGTGGGGCTCGAAATATTTTGTAAAAAACATACCCGATAATCTGAATATAGTGCTCGATATTAATATGGATATGATTGGGAGAACTTCGATAAAAGACGATTCAGAAGCCTACCTGAAAATGCAATACACGAAGCAATACCCCATTTTCGAGAAAATTTTTCAAAAGCAAAACGAAGCAAACAACCTTAACCTTGATATCCGCTTTTTCCCCAGCGAACAACCTAAGGGAGGGAGCGATTTTGTGCCTTTCGCGGCAGAGCAAATCCCAATAATTTCACTTTTTACCGGCTTGCACCGCCATTACCATTATCCAAACGACGAGCTTGAATATATTGATTTGGAGAAAATGACCAATATTATAAAACTCACCTATCTAGGGTTAAACGAGATACTGGAATCAGAATGATTCTGTTGAAAAACTAATTTTTACTTGAAAAAACAGCAAAAATGAAAACTAATAGAATAAGCATAGTACTCACTTTAGCAATTGCGATTTTATTCATTGCACCAGGAAACATCTTCGCACAGGAAAAAGCCGGTCCGTTTACAAAATTTGCCAATCGCCTTCAGTGGGAAGACGAAGGTGAGCTGTATTGGATGGATGCTTTTGGTCCGGATGCCCTGCGTTTTAGAGGCTCCAAAAGTCTGAGGATTACCGACGAAGATTGGAACCTGTTACCTCAACCCGATGTTCAACTTGAAATAACCATTGAAAAATCCAAAGCGGTAGTTAAGAATGGTAAAATCAGGGCTGAGATTCAGGCACGTAAAGGAAGAATTACCTATTTAAACGACAAAGGCGAAGTGCTTTTGCGTGAAGCTATTCACCACCATCATCCTCAATTTGCAAGGCAATGGGAAAGCAAAGGAAGCGACCATTTTAAAACTAAAGTGACTTTCGATGCAGAAAAAGACGAACATCTGTATGGTATGGGACAATACCCCAACGATTGCCTCGATCTGAAAGGAACGGTTTTGGAGCTGGCACAAAAAAACACGCAGATTTCAATTCCCTTTTTACTTTCGAGTAAAGGCTATGGTTTTATATGGAATAATCCAGCCGTTGGCCGTGCAGAATTATCCAAAACACACACCAGTTTTTTTGCGGAATACACCAAACAAATCGATTATGTGATATTTCCCGGCGATACCCCTTCCGATCTGGTCTCCCACTACGCAGACCTCACCGGAAAATCGCCTAAGATGCCTGAGTACGCAACGGGTTTCTGGCAATCGAAGCTCCGCTATTATTCGCAGGACGATTTGCTTTCAGTGGCTCGCGAATACAAAAAACGCAACCTCCCTCTTTCGGTTATCGTTGCCGATTTCTACCACTGGCCGGTTACCGGGGACTGGAAATTTAACGAGGAACTGTGGCCAGATCCCAAAGCCATGATTCAGGAATTGGACAGCCTGGGGATTAAATTGCTGGTATCGGTGTGGCCCACATTGGCCGAAAACAGCGAGAATTATACCGAGTTCAAAAAAAATAATTTCACCATTCGCCCGGAACACGGAGTAAATCTTTTTCTCCAGGCAAACGACGATCTTACCTATCTTGACGTAACGCATCCGGGAGCGCGAAAAGCCCTTTGGACAAAACTCAAAAAAAATTACTGGGACCTGGGTGTACGCATGTTCTGGATGGATGAAGCCGAACCCGAGATCGAACCGCTTGAGTACAACAATATTAGGTACTATCTTGGCAATGGCGAAGAGGTTTCGTGCCTTTACCCATACTATTTTGCCAAGACTATTTACGACGGGCAAATAGAAAGTGGGCAAACCGAAATCATTAACCTTATCCGTAGCGGATGGATTGGCAGTCAGAGGTTTGGCACTTTGCTATGGTCGGGCGATATTTCAGGTGATTTCCCAACTTTAAAAAGACAGATTAAAGCAGGATTAAACATTGGCTTGTGTGGAATTCCATGGTGGAATACCGACATTGGTGGTTTTTACGGAAAACCTGAATCTGACGAATACAAAGAAGTACTTCTACGTTGGTTCCAATATGGTACTTTTTGCCCGGTAATGCGCATTCATGGTTTCAATTCGCCAAGGGTTCTTTTAGAAGGGCAGATTACCCACACAGGCTCGCCCAATGAAGTCTGGAGTTTTGGAGACAAAGCACAGGAAATAATGACGCACTATCTGCATGTTCGCGAGAGATTGCGCCCTTACATCCAAAAACACATGGACATTGCTTCAGAAAAAGGAACACCCGTTATGCGACCCCTATTCTTCGATTTCCCTAAAGATGAAACCTGTTATACCATCGAAGACCAATACATGTTTGGACCTGATATCTTGGTTGCCCCGGTTACCGATGCGGGTGCAACATCCAGATCGTTATATCTGCCCGAAGGCTCCAAATGGAAAGATGCCTTATCTGGAAAAACATATAAAGGGGGGCAAACCATCCAGGTGAAAGTAAGCATTGAAAATATTCCGGTATTTACAAGAAACGATCTGGATTTTAAGCTGAATTAAATCAACGCGTAAATCAACAACCATGAAAACATTAATAGCATTAGCATTTCTGACAACCGGATTTTCTTTAGGCCTGTTCGCTCAAAAGGTGGATATTCCATCTCAAATCGACGAAAAGAAATTCGACCCGGCAACTTTGTTGTGGTACGATAGCCCGGCAAAACAATGGGAAGAAGCACTTCCGGTTGGAAACGGACGTTTGGGTGCCATGGCATTCGGTAAATATGGCGAAGAAACCGTTCAGCTTAACGAAGATACTTATTGGTCGGGAGGGCCTTACTCCACGGTTGTAAAAGGGGGTGCTGAGGCCTTGCCCGAAATTCAGCGGCTTATTTTTGAAGGTGAACCCATTAAAGGACACAAACTTTTTGGCCGCAAACTGATGGGCTACCCCGTTGAACAACAAAAATACCAGCCACTAGCCAATCTGGTGCTGATGTTCGACAACCAGACGGAAGAAACCGTAGCTGACTATAAACGTTGGCTCGATCTGGAAACAGGGATCACTAGTGTGGAATATACCGTTGGTACCGTAACTTTTCATCGCGAGGTGCTTACTTCGGAGCCTGACCAGGTTGTTTTGGTGCATATGACTGCCGATAAGCCCGGGAGCCTGACTTTTAAAGCGCAGCTCCGTGGCGTGCGCAATATGTCCCACTCAAACTACGGGACCGATTATTTTACCATGGATATGGTTGGCCAAAACGGACTAACCGTAAATGGAAAATCGACCGATTATTTGGGGGTTGAAGGGAAACTCAAGCACCGTACAGAACTAAAAGCCTTACACGAAGGAGGAAGGATAAAAACGGAAAACGATTATATAATCGTTGAAAATGCCGATGCCGTTACCTTTGTCATTGCCGCTGCCACCAACTTTGTAAACTACAAAGACGTGAGTGCTGACCAGGTGGCACGTGTAAAAAACTACCTGAAGCAAGTGGAAGGCAAATCCTACAAAGAGATGAGAGATGCCGCAGTAGTTGATTATCAGAAATATTTTGAGCGTGTTAAGTTGGAGCTTCCAACAACAGAACAATCGTTTAAACCTACTGATAAAAGAATGCTGGAAAATGTGGACAATTCGGACCCTAACCTTGCCGCACTTTGTTACAACTTCGGACGTTATGCCTTAATAGGTTCGTCGAGAGAAGGAACGCAACCTGCCAATCTGCAAGGAATCTGGAACGACAAAGTCAACCCTGCCTGGGATTCCAAATACACCACCAACATCAATACCGAAATGAATTACTGGCACGCCGAAACCGGAAACCTGCCGGAACTAATGGAGCCACTGATTACCATGGTGAAGGAATTAACCGACGAGGGTGCAAAGGTGGCAAAAGAACATTACGGAGCGCGTGGTTGGGTATTCCACCAAAATACCGATTTATGGCGCGTTGCTGCACCTATGGACGGACCATGCTGGGGGACATTCACCGTGGGAGGTGCGTGGTTAACCAACCAGTTGTACGAGCATTACATGTTTAATCAGGACAAGGAATACCTGGAAGAAATTTATCCGTTGATGAAAGGTGCTGTGCAGTTTTTCCTCGACTTCTTGATTGAAGACCCACAGGGAAAATACCTGGTAACCAACCCGTCCACCTCACCTGAGAATCCTCCCAAAGGCCCCGGATATGAATACTTTTTCGATGAAGTAACCGGTTTCTGGTATTTCACAACCATTTGCTACGGAGCATCCATCGATATTCAGATTCTTACGGATTTGTTTGGTTATTACCTTGAAACAGAAAAAACATTGGGGTTAAATACTGATTTTGCGGACAAAGTATCCGCTGCCCGTGGTAGGTTGGCGCCACCTCAAATTGGAAGAGACGGCACCTTGCAGGAGTGGACCGAAGATTTCGAACAAATGGAGCCCAATCACCGCCACAACTCGCATTTATACGGTTTGTATCCCGGAAATGTGATATCAGCCAAACGCACACCGGAATATATTGATGGGGTCAAGAAAGTTCTGGAACTTCGCGGCGACGGAGCTTCGGGATGGTCACGTGTGTGGAAAATGGCGCTTTGGGCACGCCTTTACGATGGCAACCGCGCCAATAAAATATTCAAGGGCTATTTGAAAGAACAATGCTATCCTCAATTCTTTGCCAAGTGCGGCACCCCACTTCAAATTGACGGTACAATGGGTGCTTCGGCCGGTATCACCGAAATGTTGGTTCAATCCCACGAAGGTGTAATCGACTTGCTGCCCGCTCTTCCCGACGAATGGAAAGAAGGCGCATTTGACGGCGTATGTGCCCGTGGAGGTTTCGAGCTGAATATGAAATGGCAAAACAACAAGGTTTCATCAGTGGACGTCCTGTCAAAATCAGGAAACATCTGCAGGATTGATGCCGGAGGAAAATTTACAATAACCAAAGACGGGAAACGGGTTGCTACAAAAACCAAAGCAGATGGTTCTATTGAATTCAAAACCGTAAAAGGAGGATTGTACAAGGTTGTAAGGAAGTAGGTACTCCGAATCGGCCGAGCCACAAAAGTGATTAAAAAAACAACAAAACCTATTGACAGCAACTTCAATAGGTTTTGTTTTTATCACGTATATCTTAAAACTTGATTATGCGAATTTTAATGAAAAGCGGAATATTGTCATTTTTTCTTACAGTCCTGATTCAGTTAGCATCGGTTGCACAGGATGCTGTTCCTATATCATCCTGGGATTTTAGCGAAATAAAAAACAGGACCGTCATTGAAGCTGAAAGTGGTATCGCCGATACCCTGGAAGGAAATTTCGCAACCGCACCGGGAATAAAAGGTCAGGGATTAAGGCTTGATGGATTTACTACAAGAATTGTCCGTAAGGAAAAATATATTCAAGAACCAGGCTCCAAACTAACCATAGAGGCATGGGTTGCTTTGGGCGAATATCCATTGAATTGGTGTCCGGTAGTTACTACCGAATCCAACGAAGTAAAGGGTTATCGTCTTCTGATTGGCCCTCACGGACAAGTTTCTTTTGAAACCGCCATTAGCGAAAAATGGATGTCCACTACGAGCGCCCATGTGACCATACCACTCCGCAAATGGATGCACATCACCGGTGTTTATACCGCACAAAAGGATATTAAACTATATGTAAACGGTGAACTTGTGTCCTCAAGGAAGATTGAAGGCTCGATAACTTTTCCTAAAAAAACAAATTGTATCCTTGGAATGGTGCCGGAGCCTTTAAGACCAAGCAACACAATCCGGACCTGGGGAACAATCCCGGCTTATTACGGATTGGATGGTATTATTGATGAAATTAAAATATTTGATACGGCATTAACTGCTGACCATATCAAGGGCAATTTTATAAAATATGAGATAGTTGATCCTGATATTGAGGTACGAAGACTACCTGTAGTTGAAAATAACCCCAATCGTTTTGGGGCATTTTACACAAAGCTGAACTATTACCCGGGGTGGGATCTTCTCTGGCCTGTTGATCAGGATCCGGATATTGTGGTATGTTTTGAAAATAATCCTGTTAAGTTTATTTTCTGGCGGGGAATCAGGTATGGTCCTTGCTGGGTTTCGGAAAATGAAAACTGGATGGCCGATCAGAGCCTCGAAACCTGGGGCAACGGAAAAAATGATATTGAAGGTTGTTTCGAACATATGCAGGACCGACACTGTCGTTTCTCACACGTGAGAATCATCGAAAATACAGAAGCCAGAGCAGTAGTTCATTGGCGCTATGCTCCTGTGAGTGCTCACGACCACACCTGGAAGCCCGACCCTAAAACCGGCTGGGAGTGTTGGGTAGATGAGTATTATTACATCTATCCTGATGGTTCGGCCATTAGAAAAGTTTCGTGGAACAAAGGCAGTGCCGGGCATCCGGTACAGTTACAGGAATCGCTGCCGCTTACGCAGCCCGGTCAGCGAAGCGAAGAGGTCGTGAAAGATAATTATGTGACCGTTGCAGACTATGATTATTATACCTGCCCTGTTTCGGTAGATGAAAATAAGAAGCCCACTAACTGGAAGGGGGATAATACTATTCAGCAATTTAATTTTAAAGCTAAAAATAAACCCTATATCTGTTTTGAGCCCGGAAATCGGATGAGCGTAAGATGGATTAACGGAGGATATAATCATTTTCCGGTGAATCAGGCACGAAGTGATGGCAGGTGGGCTAAAACCGTGGACCGTCCCAGTCATTTTATGAGTTCCCCGTGTTCCGATCCGGTTATTCACAAAAAGGGAAACCGCCTGTTCTGGTTTGGTCTGTATGGCATGAACGATATGAACATGCATGAACTGATAAGTTTTGGCCGTTCCTGGGCTTATGCTCCTGAAATTTCCGTTAAAGGCGGAGATTATGTCTCCAATGGCTATGATAAGAGCGAAAAATGCTACCGGTTGGAAAGTAAATACACAAAAACACAGAAACTTGAACTCTGCCTGGCAGGGAGTCAACAGAATCCGATTTGTAATCCTGCTTTTATTATTAAAAACTGGAATGCAGATAAAGCTGCTGTTATGCTGAACGGCAAACCATTAAAAGAAGCAAAAACAAGCATAGTTCATGAACTTGAAGCTGATAAGCTTGTCGTTTTCCTTTTTCTGGAAAAAAAGGAATCCGTGAATATTACTATACATCCCAAGTAAAAACCCAAAAATAGTATGCCAATAAAGTTAACCTCGACAAATATAAGTGCATTACTGGTGTTATGCATAATCTCTTTAAATATTGGTTGCACCCGTGAAAGAGATGATAAGCCTAATATTGTTTTTATCATGGCGGATGATATGGGTTACGGTGATGTGGGTTCGTATAACCAGGATTCAAAAATACAAACCGCAAACATGGACAAATTAGCCACCGAGGGATTGATGTTTACCCATGTACATACGCCATCATCACTGTGCACTCCTACGCGCTATGGCCTGCTTACGGGCCGATATTGCTGGCGAACCAGGCTAAAAGAATGGGTATTGGCCGATTTTTATGGAGATACCCCTTTGATAGAGGAAGAACGAATGACCATTGCTTCAATGTTAAAGAACGAAGGTTACAAAACGGCTTGCATTGGCAAATGGCATGTGGGGATGACTTGGAATACAAAGGATGGCAGGCCTGCCTCATATGACGAGGAGGATAATGTTGACTTTACGAAACCTGTTATCGGAGGACCAATAGAACGTGGATTTGATTATTTTTTTGGCACAGCCGGATGCTCTACGAGTGACCCTCCATATTGTTTTATCGAGAACAAAAAAACCATATCTATACCTAATGTAATGATTCCGGAAGAAATGGATGCAAGGCCAGGAGTAGTAAAAGGGCTAATGGCTTCGGACTGGTCGCAGGAAGACGTTGATGTAAGATTAACAGAGAAAGCAGTGGATTATATAGCAAACCATCAAACCAATCATCCTGATGATCCCTTTTTCCTGTATTTCGTCCCGTCGTCACCTCACATCCCCTGGATGGTTCCTGATTTTATGAAAGGTAAAACAGAAGAAGGTGCCAGAGGAGACCTGGTTGCTTTGGTCGACTGGTGCGTCGGACAGATAACCGAAGCACTAGAAGAATATGGGTTGGATGATAATACCTTGATTATTGTTACCAGTGACAATGGCCCCAGGAAAGGAGCCAACGGACATAAATCGGCAGGCGAATTTAAAGGATATAAATCTCAGATTTGGGATGGAGGACACCGAGTCCCGTTTATTGCAAAATGGCCGGGAAGAATTAAACCGGGAACCAAAAGCGATGAGGTATTTAGCCTTACCGATATGATGGCTACTTTTGCGGCCCTTCACGATGTGGAATTGCCGGCTAATACTGCAGAAGACAGCTATAATGTCCTACCTGCGTTACTAGGAGGCACGACGAGGGAGAATAAGATGCGCCCCCGGGTATTTCATTCGGGCAACGGGGTGTTCGCCATTCAGCAGGGAGACTGGAAGCTAATACAGGGGACAAAAGGTTCTGGCTCTGGTAAAGATCGTGCTCATGCCGATTCTTTACTCGTTGTTGGTCAGCTATATAACTTAACAAACGACCCTTTTGAACGGTCAGATTTATGGGATAAATACCCTGAAAAAGTAATAGAGTTAAATCGATTATTAGAATATATAAAAAACTAGAGGAAAAGCCGAAATACTTATCGCAAATGATGCGACAGATTAACCGATTTATAGCCTTTAACTTTTAGTTATTTTATTAATAGGTAGTTATGATATGTAAATGCAGAAAAAACAGAGTTCGTTTTATTTTAGGAATTGCAATAATTTTATTTTTTTTCGCGAGCGGATGTAGCCGCCAACCGGCGGAAAAACCAAACGTCCTCTTTATTTCCTTGGATGATTTGAACGATTGGATTGAACCCCTTGGAGGTCATCCACAGGCAATTACTCCGAATCTCCAACGCTTATCCGATAAATCGGTTTTATTTACCAATGCATATTGCGCAAGCCCTGCGTGCAATCCTTCCCGCACTTCTATTATGTCTGGATTAGCGCCACATACATCCGGAGTATATTCAAATTATCAGGACTGGAGGGAGGTTATCACCGACTACACATCCATGGGTAAATATTTCCGGAATAATGGATATTACTCGGCCGGAGCAGGGAAAATCTATCATTACCATATGGTTGATACAACTTGTTGGGATGAATACTGGCCATCGCAAAAGAAAAACATGCCGGATGAATATATCCCTGAAAAAGCGGAATCAGGCACCATCAATATGCCTGCCTTTGAGAACATGTATAAAATGTTTGACTGGGCCGCCCTGGATATTGAAGATTCCTTAATGGCAGACTACAAGAGTGTGACATGGGTTTCCGACCAATTAAGAAAAAACCATGAAAAACCTTTCTTTCTTGCCTGTGGTATATATCGTCCTCATGTTCCCTGGTATGTGCCGAAAAAATATTTTGACATGTTTCCCCTGGATTCAATTCAGTTGCCAAAAACTATGGAAAATGATCTGGATGATGTGAGCGACAGGGCAATGGATATAGTACATAGAGGGGGGAACTACCATAAACACATTCTTGAAGCCGGCCTATGGAAACAGGCAGTTCAGGGCTATCTCGCCTCCATTGCATTTTGCGATGCGATGTTGGGTCGACTTCTTACCCAGCTCGAAAATAGCAAGTATGCCGAGAATACAATTGTTGTGTTATGGTCGGATCATGGCTGGCAGTTGGGGGAAAAAGAGCATTGGAGAAAGTTTGCACTATGGAGAAATACCGCCCGTTCAGTGCTGATGATCAAAGCGCCTCAAGGATGCCCGGGGTTACCTGAAGGTTCAGAAAATGGAACCAAATGCCATCGTACAGTTTCATTGCTGGATATTTATCCAACACTTGGCACTTTATGTGGATTGCCAGCACGACATGACCTCGACGGACATAGCTTGATTCCTCTACTCAAAAATCCAAAGAGTGAATGGGAATATCCCGCAATTACATCCTATAATTTCAGTGAATTTGCCATTAGCACCCAAAACTGGAGATATATTCAATACATTGATGGAAGCGAGGAGTTGTATAATCAAATGGAAGATGAAGAAGAGTGGTTTAATCTGGCAAAAAATCCAGCTTATCATCACATCAAAGAAGAATTGAAGCAACATATACCGTCCAATCCTGCTCCGTTGAAAATCACTTCGTTAAAACTAATGCCGCATCATTATCCTCCTTTTAAATCCAGAGAGGAATACCAGGATTGGTTAAAACATGGAAAAGACACAAAATATTTAATTGAAAATTATTGGAATTAGTAAATATCGCGTAACAATTAAATTATAAAATCATGAAGTCAGCATATTTATTTTTTGGAATATTATACCTCGTAAACACTTTAATTTCATTGGATGCGGCCGGCAAATCGAAAAAGCTAAAAGTACCCGAACGGGGTTTTATCAGTTCGCTACCTGCAAAAACCTGGGAAGAGGGATTGATTTGCGGAAACGGAACCATTGGGGTTAATATCCTGAGCCGCCCCCTGGAGGAAACTATTATTTTCAGCCACGAAAGATTGTTTCTTCCGCAAGGAGCACCAACGGTACCACCCGATAATTCGCACATGCTATTTGAAATTCGAAATCTTATAGACAGAGGATTGTACAAACAAGCTACCGAACTGGCATTCAATCTGTCCGGGCAGGAGGGTTTTATGTATCCGGATCCTTTTGTGCCTGCATTTGACGTGAATCTGCAGATGAAAGCCGAAGGGGAAGTGAACGACTATATGCGTTCGGTTGATTTTAAGACGGGCGAAGCGACTGTTCACTGGAGCGATGACAGAGGGGTTTTTGAACGAAAAATGTTTGTTTCAAGAGCTGATGGAATAGCCGTGTTGTTAATTACCGGCCCTGCTGGCGCTGTTGATTTTAATTTAAGCCTTAATCCCAGAAAACCAAGTGATAACCTGGATCTAAAGACAATCGGAAAATCTTACAAGGTTTTTGAGAATCATGTTAGCGATATTGTAAAAACGGTTAACAACAATACGATAACGTATAAAAACAGTTTTACAAAAGCCTACCCCGGAAGTATTCACGCCATGGAAAGTATAGCAAAAGTAGTTCAGCATAACGGCGAATTGATAGAAAGCAGTGAGGCAATAGAGGTTAAAGGTGCGGAAAAAGTTCTTGTTTTGTTCGATCTTGTAATGATTTATGATGCCGCAAAATCAGAGGTGGAAGAGATGAAGGGTTTTATGTCTGGTTTAAATCCTGATTACCAAACGTTGCTTGAGCGTCATGCTAAAATACATGGCGAAATGTTCAACCGGATGAAGCTTGAGCTGGGAGGAGGAAAAGATCACCTGCTTACAACCGAGAAACTGATAGAAAAATCGACAAGTGATCATATGAACATGGCCTTACTCGAAAAAGAGTTCGATGCAGCAAGGTACAATATTATTTCATGTATTGGAGAGTTACCACCAACCCTACAAGGAGTTTGGGGCGGCACCTATGTTCCTGGCTGGGCCAGTGACTTTACGCATAACGGTAATGTCCCCTCTGCTATCGCCAGCCTTTTAATGGGTAACATGCCGGAACTCATGATGGCTTACATTTCATACATGGAGTCCATTGTTCCGTATATGGAAATTAACGCCAAGCACATTTTTAACTCCAGAGGTATAGTTTTGCCCTCCAGGTCAACAACACATGCCTACAATAATGCCCTCAATGCTAGATTTGCAGGTGGTTTCTGGGTCGCCGGTGCAGCATGGGCGGCACATTTTTTTTATGACTATTATCTGTACACGGGAGATCAGGAATTTATGGTTAAACATGGCTTGCCCTTTATGGAAAAAGCCGCACTTTTTTTCGAAGATTATCTATATGAAAATAAGGATGGGATATATGTTTTTTCTCCCACCCAATCACCAGAAAATACGCCTAAGAATATTGATTCACAGGGAACTTTTAATGCCACCATGGATGTGGCAGCGGCAAAGGAACTTTTAACCAACGTTATTTCTGTATCCAAAGAGTTGGGCGTAAATGCCGATAAAATTCCACTTTGGACAACCATGCTTGAAAAAATGCCGCCATATATGATTACGGATGACGGTATCATAAAAGAGTGGTTAACACCGAAACTTGAGAATAATGACGATCACAGACACTCTTCCCAGCTTTATCCCCTGTACGATGGAATTTCCAAAGAGATAGAGCAAAGCAAGGCGTTGCAAGATGCGTTTAAGAAAAGTATTGAATATAAACTCGACAAGCATTGGAGGGGCAACAAGCGGGGATTTATGTCCTTTGGTCTGGTGCAACTGGGCCAAGCTGCTACTAGCCTGGGAGAAGGCGAACTGGCTTATGAATGTCTGCAGCATCTTGTAAACAGGTTTTGGTTGAACAACCTGGCTTCCATGCACAATCACCGCTCCTTGTTTAATATGGACATCAGCGGTGGCATGCCGGCAGTAATTATTAAAATGCTAGTGGCCAGCGAACCCGGAAAATTATATTTGTTACCTGCTCTATCGGAAAAATTTCCGAAGGGATCAATAGAAGGGGTGTTGTGTCGAGGCCAGGTAGAGGTAAAAAGCCTGTCATGGGATGATAAGACTTTAAATGTAAGCCTGTTGTCAGCTAAAGATCAAACGATAAAGCTTGTTATGCCATCGGACATAGCGCATATTGCAGTAACGGAAGGAAATTCTAAGATAGGTGAAACCGGGGATAAAGATAGCCGGAATGTTTCTCTCGAAGAAGGAAAAATAATTACGCTTAATATGGATCTCCGTTAGACCCATACGAAACAATTGACAGCAATGCCAGAAAAAGCACAAGCTGTGTTTACGATAATGATATCCTCCGCGTTGCGTTTAAATATTTATTGTAGGAGAAAATATTGAAGTGATAAAATCAGTTTTACGGATAAAATATAAAAAAAAGACTATGATTAAATTATTGATTGTACTGTTGGGTTGGATAGCAGGTACTGTTGGTTTATACGCCCAGGAACTGCCAAATATCATCATTATTTATGCCGACGATCTGGGATATGGTGATCTTTCGTGTTACAATGATAAAGCGGCCTATAAAACCCCTAACCTGGATAAAATGGCTAAGGAAGGGGTCATGTTTACGGATGCCCACAGCCCGTCCACAATCTGTTCCCCTTCCCGATATGGGCTTTACTCCGGACAGCAAATATACCGTTCTACCGGAAGGGGCGGAGGAGCCTTTGAAGGCCCCGGAGGACCAAGTTATTTGAAACCCGGAACGCTCACGATTGCAGAAATGTTACAAACCAAAGGGTACAGAACAGGTGTTTTTGGGAAATGGCATGTCGGGCTTTCCTGGTTCGACAAGGATAATAAAAGACTAGGGGGGGGCTATAAAAATGCCTTACTTATTGATTACGAAAAAAGTACTCCCTTGATTGATGGCCCAAATGCAAGAGGTTTCGACGAATCATTTATTACACCCAATTGTCCCTGCACAGATCCGCTATATGTATACATAGAAAATGGTATGGTTCCTGTTCCGGCCAGCCAAAGACACAAACAAGATAACTTACCCAATCCGGGTGGCAAGTGGCGTTGGGATAATGATGAGGGCTGGATGGCTCCGGGATATAATTTTATGGAAGCGGATTTGATGTTTTATAAGAAAACCCGCGAGTTTATAACAGAACATAGAAAAAACACACCAGAGAAACCGTTTTTTGCAGTTTTGTCAACGCAGATTGCTCATGCCCCTGTACTCCCGGCCCCAGAGTTTAACGGGATCACGGATGCAGGCCCTCGTGGCGATTTTGTAAGGGAACTGGATGTTATTGTTGGGCGCGTTATGGATATGCTAAAAGAAATGGATATAGATGATAATACCATCATAATGTTTAATGCGGATAACGGGGCGGAAATTGTTCATGTAGACTGGATGCGTCAGGATCACAATCATGATGCGTCAGGAGGCTGGAGAGGGATGAAACGGGATGCCTGGGAAGGAGGTCACCGGGTGCCTTTTATCGTTCGTTGGCCGGGAGTATTCCCAAAGGGTTTGGTGTCTGATCAGATGACCAATACTACTGATATTTTTGCCACAACTGCTTCTATTGTCGGTTATAAACTAAAATACGAAGATGCTACTGATAGTTTTGATATGTTACCGGCCATGCTCGGAACCGAAGACAAAAATAAATCCATCAGGCCATATATGCTGACCCAGAGTTTTCGCGGCGAATTCCAGATCCGCCAGGGAAACTGGAAGTATCTTGACCATAAAGGCTCCGGAGGGAATAATTATAAAAGTGATTTACTTGAAAAATATGCTTTGCCGGAGAAAGAAGTTGATGCAACCGGTCAGCTATATAATCTCACAAAGGATCCGGGGGAAAAGACCAACCTGTATTTTACAGAAGCTAATAAACGAAAGGAACTTCAGGATTTACTTGAGAACCTAAAATCAAATGGCCGTAGTGCCCCCAAAAACAGACAGCCGCTTGGAGTTGAGAAAGTCAAGGAATTGGGCATGCAACATGCGAAATAGAAGAAAAGCACCTTATCAAAAGCATAATCAGCGTTGGGGGTTTGAATAGAATTCCCGAAGCTGCAAACGATAAGCGATAAAGTCTTGTAAATTTTAATTTACAGGGCTTTTTTGTAATAAGCAAAAGACGTATGCACCAAGCAATAATAATTCCGCGTAATTAACCGGGATACCGATCACAGATCGGCACAGTTCGCGAGGTTATCAAATCTTACGGAACTCGCTTAGTGGATATCCTAAAAAAGCTACTTCTCAATATTCGATCAAGGAAAATTGAGAAGTAGCTTTTAAATTAATCCCAAAATTGTCATTATACTACATCTAATTCGGGATTACCTCGATACGCTGATGCCTGCCAACATTAAGGAATTTTTCAGATTCCTTAATGTCAGATCGCGGTTAATCTGGCAGCTGACGATGAAGCTTACTCGATTCCCTGACGGGTAACGATAGGTACATAACCAATTTCCATTCCTTTAGGAGGCGTAACCAGTAAGGCAGGATCTAATTCTGCCAGTTCGCCAATCAATGGGGCAGGGAGGTATTCGCGTTCTTTCGTCCAGTTTTTGTGCAGCAGCTCTACACGGCGTTGCATTTCTTCGCGTTCGGCTTTGCTCAAATCAGCATTGAGCAAGGCAGGCTGGTCGGCAAAGCGGTACCAGTAGTAGGTGACCGTACTCCCATCGCCCAGTTTAGCCTTAAACGGGCCGGCTGCCGGTCCTGGAGTCTTCCAGCAACTCTCTTGGTCTTCTGGCGTTACATAGGTTTTCGAACCACCTTCGTACGCCCGGCTAAAGCTAACCTTTTGCAATCCGGTTTCTGCGGGCACTTCTTCGGGAGCTACAGCAATCCACTTGCCAACCTCGTCGTTTTCTTCTTTTACCAGTTTGTAGTATTCCGGAAGTGTTACTAATGTTTGTCCGTTTTCCACGGTTTTTGTTACCAAATCACCATCCCAGCGAACCCTTAAGGTGGCATCGTCGGTTACATTAGGATCGAGATACGATGTTATATTCATTAAAGCACGCTTTTCTTTCGGAATATTATCACCGTAAAATTTCCAGTTAGATCTGATGCCTTTTTGAAATTTCTGCATGGTAGCGCCTTCCACTTTAATTTTACTGTCTGCTGGCTTTCCCCCTTTAAACCAGGCTTCCACATCATCCCACAGCGCTTTTTTATTGTACACCATCAGGCGATGCAATAATTCGGTATTGCCATCGGAACCTACCGGATAACGTGTTGGCGCCATGCGCGCATAGTGTACCCCTTTTGAATCGACGGCTTGCACCGAATGAATGTGCTGCGTTTCCATCTGATACTGTTTGTTCGCCTTCGAGGGACGTTGATCCAGAAACAGCCCTTCTACACGAGCATCGTCGACGGATGCCGCAGACCAGAAATATGGAGTGAAGAATGTTATAGGCCCCTTGAAATTTTTAGTGTTTAAAAATAAGGTCCAGGACTGATTTCCGGTAGAAATATCTTTCCCTGCTGTCTTCGCTTTCGCTTCGGTAAGCGGCAAAGGCAAATAGCCGTTCCCAAATAATTTATTGCTTGTGCCTTGCTTCAGGTTCAGTCCGTCGGGTGGCCACAATACCCAGGGACTTAATTGCGCCACACCATATTTTCCTTTCGGATTATCCCAGTCTCTTCCTTTGCCGGCTCCTGTACCATTTGCCCATCCAACGAAATTTAACTGAACCCCACCCATAATAAATTTTGGTGTTTTTGTGGCATATTCTGTATCGCGCCACCAGCCAAGTCCTCCTTCAATATCCGTATACAGTTTTTCCACAGGTAAAGGCTCGTCATTCTGCGGGAACATCCAGGTCCCAAACAATCCCGTTTGGAAATCCCTTCCGGGATATTCCTTCAGTAACGGATAAGCCATAGCATACATGGAATAACCGGCATTAAACGACTCGTCCACTTTTTGGGTTCGCGTAATCAGATAACCTCCCACATTTCCTTTTTGTATTCCCGTGTCCTTTATCAGAATATCCTGAGCCGAAACAGGCGGGATAAAAAGTAACGCAAGGGTACAGACAATTAAGGATTTAAATATAATGTCTCTTTTATCTTTTGTTGTTTTCATATATTAAAATGTATTAAATATTATTTATCAAGTGTAATTAGTATTACGTCTGTAAGGTGAAGTAATCACATGGTTCTGTAAGAATTACCAGATTAAGTCAGCTTATCTAAGCTGGTATGGTTTATAATAGCAAGGCATTTGTTTTTTTACATAATCCGCTGGCTCAAAAAACAGTTAGTTATTTGTATTGTCATTCCAAATCAATGCTTGTTATTTATTTTATCAAAGATATTAAAACAATATTACAAACTCAAATTATTAGCTGTTATATACCAGCCGCTATGGTTGCATTTGCAAACAGCTATACACGTAATTTTCATATTTACCTTGCTGTATAAATGGAACAAAGGATCCACCTACCAATACTTTTGGGTTGCTATTTTATAATATATGAACCTTTAGAAATAGCGTATAGTAAAGTACCACATCGCAAGAAATATTTATTTTCTGTTTTATAAAATTTAAACCTTGAAAAGAACAAAATATACTGATTCTCCCAGTATTTTATTAAGTATTTTGAATCAGCTTAAAAAGTTGCATTTTAATAAAATATAATCTACTTTTGAAATTTACATTAAAAAGAATAATTGTTGTAACATATTGCAACTGGGAACAAATAATTGGAATATCTTGCAGCTTATATTGCGCTTAACCACGATATTAGATTAAGTCATCTACGCTAGTCTTATCTGCAGCACTAAACTGTATGGTGATTTAATTCAGGATGAATATAGATTTTGCTAGACGGGCAATCTTATCCTAAAAATTTAGGCAGTTTCTACCAAGGTGAAAATTGACGCGGAAGTAAATAAATCGGGGAGCAGTATTTAAGATCCCGTAAAAATGAATAATTAGTTTATTTAAGCATATGAAAAATTTGTTTGTATTACTGATCCTGGGCAGTCTTATCATGACAGGAGGATGCAAAAAAGAAGCGAATCCTCCAAATATTATCGTCTTTCTGGCCGATGATTTGGGCTACGGCGACCTGGGATGTTATGGCAACCCGATTATTAAAACACCCAACATCGATATGCTGGCTACAGAAGGCGTGCGTATGACCGATTGCCATTCGGGAGGTACCGTGTGTTCCCCATCCCGGGCAGCATTGTTAACCGGCCGAAACCCATACCGTAGCGGATTCTTCTACATTCATGGCAAAAAAACCTACCTTAAAGAACAGGAAGTTACCATTGCGGAGCTCCTTCACGAACACGGCTACGAAACTGCTTTCTGGGGAAAGTGGCACCTTTCAACCCTGGAGAAAAACAGATACAGCCACCCCGGACCCAGCGAACAGGGTTTTGACTACTGGATGGGTACCACCCTGAATGCTTTTGGCGGACCTAAAAACTATAAAAAATTCATTAAAAACGGAGAGCCAGTAGGCGAAGTGGAAGGCTGGTACTGCGATGTGATTGTGGACGATGCCCGAGAATGGCTGAAAAGCAAACGTGACAAAGAAAAACCGTTTTTTATGTATGTATGTTCGCACGAACCACATACACCGATAGCTCCGCCCATAGAATACAGCGCGAAGTATGACAATGCGAAAGTGAACAAGCTGGAAAAAGGCATGAAATACGGACGAGTGGCGCGGCCCCAAAAAGATATTTCGGAGTACAAAAAAGAATACTACGGGACGGTTAATCAGCTTGACGATGCCTTTGGCAGGCTGATGCATACCCTCGAAGAATTAGAGTTAAAAGAAAATACCCTGGTGCTTTTCACGAGCGACAACGGGCCGGAAGCGCCCGTAACCACAGAAGAGTCTCTGGGTAACTGGGATGACCCCATCCGTGACAAATGCTTTGGCACACCGGGTGAGTTGCGAGGCATGAAACGCTTTCCGTACGAAGGTGGCCACCGCGTTCCCGGAATTGTTCGGTTTCCGGGCGTGATCCCGGAAGGGACAACAAGCCGTGAACTTTTTAACGGTTGTGATATTTTGCCTACGATATGCCAATTGGTAGAGATACCCGTTCCAACCAACCGAAACATTGACGGGTCAAATGCATTTAACGCATTTCTGAACAAGAAGGTTGACCGCGTTGCTTCGCCTATCTGGTTCTATCCAAACCACGAAGACACCTATTTCAGAATGCCACAAGTGGCAATGCGAAAAGACAATTATACACTGATTGGCTGGTTACCCGAAAAAACTGATTCGTTGGATTTAAAACAATGGATAGCTAAAAACGATCCAGTGAAATTTGAATTATACAACATGAACACTGACCCTGCACAGACAAACAACATTGCCAATGAACATAACGATATTGTTGAAAACATGAAGCAGGAAATGATTGCCCAATGGAGGGAAATGCGTGACGAAGGGCTAGAAACCATTCAAAACAATTAAGACACTTAAAGAAGCATTAGTTATGAAGAAATTACTTGCATTTACGTTGATTATAACTTTAGTAGCCGGAACCATTATTACAGCACAGGCACAAGACACAAAGCCCTTAAAAATAAGCCTTGAAGATTTATACAAAAACAACGTTTTCAGGCAGAAAGGAATAAATACCGTGCGTTGGATGAAAGACAACAAAGGGTATTCAGCTCTTGAAACCAATAAAACAATCGGTGGGAAAGATATTGTGACCTACGATGCCCAAACGGGAACCCGCACGGTATTGGTTTCTGCCGGAAAGTTAATTCCCAAAGGCGCAAAAAAGCCCATCGTCATAAGTAGTTATTCGTGGTCGCAGGACAACAGCAAACTTCTGATTTTCACCAATACACGTAAAGTTTGGCGTTACCATACACGCGGCGATTACTGGGTGCTGGATTTAAAAACTGAAAAACTCACGCAAATCGGAACTTCGTTGGAAGCCACCTGGCTGATGTTTGCGAAATTTTCGCCCGATGCAGAAAAGGTTGGTTTCGTTTACCAACAAAATGTGTATGTGCAGGATTTGGGAACGGGAAAATTGGAGCAATTAACAACCGATGGGGGCGATAACATCATCAACGGAACCTTCGATTGGGCCTACGAGGAAGAGCTAAGCTGCCGCGATGGTTTCCGCTGGAGTCCAGACAGCAAAAACATTGCCTTCTGGCAATTGGATACCGAAGGGACCGGGACTTTCTACATGATCAACAACCTGGATTCAATTTATCCCAAGTTAATTCCACTCCCCTACCCTAAAGTGGGCACCGACAATTCATCCGCAAAAATAGGTACGATAGCTCTATCCGATAAAAACATCAGATGGATGGATATTCCTGGCGATCCCCGGAATAATTATCTGGCCCGAATGGAATGGGCAAATTCATCGGATGAGTTGATCATTCAGCAGCTTAATAGAGAACAAAATACCAACAAAGTATTTTTTGCCGATGCAAAAAGCGGGGTTGCCAAAGTTGTTTATACAGAGAAAGTAGAAACCTGGCTCGACATTTACGATAACCTTACCTGGTTAAACCACGGAAAAGAGTTTACCTGGCTCAGCGACCAAAGCGGATGGCTACACCTGAATAAAATTTCAATAGAAAACGGTGTTATTACACCTGTAACCTCAGGCGGCTTCGAGGTAATTAAATTACTGAATATCGACCAAGATAAAGGCTGGGCATACTATATCGCATCGCCCGAAAATGCCACACAACGCTACCTTTACCGAAGCAAACTCAACGGGAAAGGCAAAGCAGAACGGCTTTCTCCATTAGAGCAGAGCGGACAACATGCTTATAACATTTCGCCGGATTGCAAATACGCCATTCATACTTTTTCAAACCATGCTGCACCACCGGTTTACTCAGTAATTTCGTTGCCCGATCACAGGGTTCTGCGTGTTTTAGAAGACAACAGTAATCTGAAAAGCAAGTTGGCGAATTACGAAATCCCAGAAAAAGAATTCTTAAAAATTGAAACCGATGAAGGGATGGAGTTTGATGCCTGGATGATAAAACCCAGCAATTTTGACCCCTCGAAAAAATACCCGGTTATATTTTACGTTTACGGCGAACCGGCCGGATCAACGGTGCAGGATAAATGGGTTGGAAATTTATGGGATCAGCTGCTGGCGCAGGAAGGCTACATTGTAATGAGTGTTGACAACCGAGGAACCAATACACCACGGGGGCGCGAATTCAGAAAAAGTGTTTATGAAAAAATAGGAATTCTGGCACCTATCGACCAGGCAGCTTGTGCACGGAAAATTATGGAATGGGATTTTGTTGATCCGGACCGTATCGGAATCTGGGGATGGAGCGGCGGCGGGTCAAACACCCTGAACTGTATATTCCGTTACCCTGAAATTTACAAAACCGGAATTGCCATTGCATTTATCAGCAACCAGTTGTTGTACGACAATATTTACCAGGAACGCTATATGAACCTGCCTAAAAACAACATGGAAGGATATAGGGACGGGAGCCCTATTACTCATGCTAAAAACCTGGAAGGAAACCTGCTTTTGATTCATGGTTCGGGGGACGACAACTGCCATTACCAAAGCTGCCAGATGTTGGCAAATGAACTGATAAAACAAAACAAATACTTTACAATGATTGATTACCCCATGCGATCGCACAGCATCAGCGAAAGAGAAAATACCACCATGCACCTGCGAATGACCATGCTCAATTATTGGAAAAAGAATTTGCCGGCAGGAGCAAAATAAGAAATAGGATCATTTTAATAGGATGGTGATTGCGCACCATTTAGACAGGGGTAATCAGATAAACAATCCATGTGCGGATTTTATAAACAACAATACATCCATTAGGGATTAAAGTTCAGTAAATGAGAAAACCGATCAAAATAATAAAAGCAGGCGAGATTAAGCAAAATTATTCCATGCAAAAGGCAATTGATGCCATGGAACATGCATTTTCCTCCTTGTCGTCGGGCGAATCTTTTGTGCCGCAACGATTTATGACAACATTGCCCACAAAGGAATTGCTATTGCTTTTTAAGCCGGCTTTTGTTGAGAAAGACAAGAAGGTAAGTATAAAATTCCTGACCCAGCGCGAAGGGGTTTCTGTGCCGGGCATTCCAACCATCCAGGGAATTATCTTGTTAGTTGATTCGGTTACGGGAGAGATACTTTCGATGATGGACGGTGAGTACGTAACTGCACTGCGTACCGGAGCCGCAAGCGGATTGGCAACACGTTTTCTTGCCCGAAAAGATGCACAAAACATGGCACTGTTTGGTTGCGGCATCCAAGGTAAAACGCAATTGGAAGCGGTGCTATGCGAACGAAAAATAAAAAAAGTTTTTGTTTTCGATAAATTTCGGGAAGCTGCAGAACAGTTTATTCATGAGATGCATGAAAAATTTCAGATTGAAATAATTTATTCCGAGGAAACTTCTGTATTAAAAGATGTTGATATTATTTGTACAGCCACAAATTCTACGGCCCCCCTTTTCAAGAAAGACGAAGTAAAACCGGGGGTACACATTAATGCCATCGGCTCGTTTCAGCCCCATATGCAAGAAATCGACCCATATCTAATTAAAGCAGCCAAAGTTTATGTTGACCAAACAGAACCTTGTCTAAAAGAAAGCGGCGATCTGATAAAACCATTGAAAGAAGGAATAATCACAGCAAACCACCTTGTCGGCGAGATTGGCGAATATTGTCTGAATAAAATTGCTGGCAGGAAATCTGAGACTGAAATCACAATTTTTAAAAGTGTTGGCGTGGCCATTCAGGATTATGCGGTAGCTGCAGACATTTATGGCAACTCAATAGGCGAGTCATTTGGACAGGAAATTAATCTTTTTGAATAATGAAACAACTACCGAGCATTTTTAACGATGTAATTGGTCCGGTAATGCGGGGGCCTTCAAGTTCGCATACCGCGGCATCCTGGCGCATCGCCAGAACTGCCCTGGATATCTTAAACGAAGGGTTGCGGAAAGCATGCATTGAGTTCGCCGAAGATGGGGCCTGGGCACCAAACTACCGCGAACAGGGTACCTGCATGGGTATCAATGGAGGGCTTTTGGGACTTGAGATTACCGACCCTGCCATGAAAGATACCGATAATCTTGCCATTGAGAAGGAAATAGAAATTAGTTACCGGGTAAGTTCTTTTGAAACATCTCATGCCAATACGGTAAGATTAACCTTGTGGGGAACGTCAAATAAGAAAGTGCAGATTGTGGCAATCTCCAAAGGTGGCGGATCTTTTCAAATACAATCAGTCAATGGCTATAATGTACAGATAAATGGCGATTTATATGAAATTCTTTTCTTCACAAATATGAAGGATGATTTAGAATCCATGTTACCGAAAGGTATAGATCTTCAAGTATGTGAAAAAGAAAACAGTTATTTGTTTAAGCTCAAATCGTCTTTGCCTTTTAGTTCGGATTTTATACTTCAACTTCAAAAGAAATCAGGTGTTGAAGATATTTCCATTGTAAATCCCATTCTTCCGGTTGTTTCTGGCAGACAAACCCCAATGCCTTTCGGTTCGATAGATTCTTTACTTAGTTATGCCGATGAAATTCAAATGGATTTGGGAGATCTGGGACTTCTTTACGAAAAACATTTAAGCGGATTAACGGAGTCAGAACTAAACGAAAAGATGGCCACACTTGTACAGGTTGTACATAACAGCATTGATATTGGTTTGGCCGGAACAAAATATGAAGATCGGATATTGCATCAGCAGTCTCACTTGATTTCAAAAGCAGAGGGTGAGGGTAAATTGACAGGTTCTGTAATGAACAATATTATAGCCAACGTTAGTGCATTGATGGAATCCAAGAGTGCCATGGAGGTGATTGTCGCGGTTCCTACGGCCGGTTCCTGCGGAACTGTTGGCGGCTCGTTACGCGCAATTGCCGAAGATATTCAGGTAGACACTAAGAAAGTGGTCAAGGCATACTTTGCTGCCGGAATTGTTGGTGCATACTTTGCCATGGGGCCGGGTTTTTCTGCCGAAGAACACGGATGTCAGGTAGAATGCGGTGCTGCATCCGGGATGGCAGCAGCTGCTATTACGCAGCTTATAGGTGGAACTGCAAAACAAGCCGTCGGGGCTGCTTCAATGGCTATTCAAAATATGATCGGCCTGGTGTGCGATCCGATTGCCGATCGTGTCGAAGCTCCTTGTCTTGGCAAGAATATTAGTGCTGCGGTAAATGCTTATTCGTCTGCAATAATGGCTGTTTCGGGTTTTGATGCGGTAATTCCGCTTGACCAGGTAATCAATACCGTGGCAAGAGTGAGTAAAACCATGCCGTCCTGTGTGAAATGCACGGGAAAAGGTGGGTTAGCCATTACTAAAGAAGCAATTCGAATTAAAAATAAACTTAATCGGTCATGACACATAAATTGTTTTACTTCATCATCTTGTTATCCAGTTGTTATTCTGTTATAGCACAATCCCATACCGTTCAATCCCCTTCGGGAGAAATCAAAATCGAAGTGGAAGTGGATGATGTTTTAACGTATCGGGTGTTTTTTAAAGGAGAAGAAATCGTTGCAAAATCTGAAATTGCATTTTCGATTGATAACGGAATGACATTTGGAAAAGATGCAAAAGTCCGAAGTATAAAAACAACGAAAATTTCGAAGGAGATTCATCCTGTTGTTCCTCGAAAATTTAACCTCATTAAGGACGAATACAATGAATTGCAATTGGATTTTAAAGGAGGTTATTCATTACTTGCGAGGGCATATGATGAAGGTGTTGCTTATCGTTGGGTGTCGGACAGAACGGGCAGCTACACTGTTATGGACGAAACGGTGACATTCAATTTTAAAGACGATCATAGCATTTGGTTTCCCGAGGAGAAACAGGTGTATTCTCATCAGGAGCGCGAATACCTTCACTTGAAGTTGTCGGATGTCACCTCCGAAAGGTTCTGCTCAACAGGCACGCTGGTGGTGTTGGAGAACGGAATAAAAGTCTATATCTCGGAGTCGGACCTGGTGGATTATCCCGGAATGTTTCTTCGAGGATCGGACAAAAATCCACATGCACTTGTGGGAAAATTTGCAGGGTATCCGCTCGAGGTGTTACCAAAAGGAGACCGTAATGCTAAAGTAATAAAACATGCCGATTTTTTGGCCAAAACACAGGGGAAACGAAATTTTCCCTGGCGGGTAATGGTCGTTGCCGCCAATGATGGGGATCTGATTTTGTCGGAGCTGATTTATAAGCTGGCCACACCTTTGCAGCTGGATGATACAAGCTGGATTAAACCGGGGAAAGTGTCCTGGGATTGGTGGAATGCCAATAACATTTACGGTGTAGATTTTAAAGCCGGTATTAACACGGAGACCTATAAGTATTATATCGATTTTGCCTCGAAATATGGATTGGAATATATCAACCTGGATGAAGGCTGGTATCAGTCCGGTGATGTGCTAAATGTGATCGATGCCATTGATATCCAGGCATTGGTAAATTATGGTAAGACCCGAAACGTGGGGTTGATATTGTGGGTGACCTGGAAGGAGCTGGATGAAAACCTGGATGCCATACTTCAACAATTTGAAAGTTGGGGCATCAAAGGTATTAAAGTCGATTTCATGCAACGAGACGACCAATGGATGGTCAATTTTTACCACCGGGTGGCTCAAAAGGCTGCGGCCAAACATATGCTGGTCAGCTATCATGGGGCTTATAAACCAACCGGGATGAGACGTGCTTACCCAAATGTCATTACCCGCGAAGGTGTAATGGGAATGGAACAAAGCAAATGGGGTTTTGACGCCAATCCGAACAACGATTTGTTATTGCCCTTCATTCGAATGGTTGCCGGCCCCATGGATTATACACCAGGTGCAATGAAAAATGCAACCAAACACAATTTTAGACCCATCGGAAAAGAACCCATGAGTTCGGGAACCCGTTGCCACCAGCTGGCCATGTACGTTGTATTTGAAAGCCCGTTGCAAATGCTAGCCGACAATCCATCAAATTACCATCGAGAAACTGAATGTATGAAGTTCTTATCTGAAGTTCCTACCATATGGGACGACACAAAAGTACTCGATGCCAAGCTTGGGGAGTACATTGCCTTGGCGCGCAGATCCGGTGAAAAATGGTTCGTGGGCGCTATGACCAACTGGACAGAGCGGGAAATGCAACTTAACTTTGACTTTCTGCCCGAGGGAAACTATACCCTAAAAATTTGGCAGGATGGTGTAAATGCCCATCGGTATGCGGCTGACTACAAAATGAAGAAGCAATCGGTTCGGAAAGGAGATGTTTTAAACATTCATCTTGCTCCTGGAGGTGGTTGGACGGCAATTATTACAAAAAATTAATAATCCTATGACTACAAAATTTCATAACCTGTTTTTCTGCTTGACCTTAATATGGTTGTTCGCATGCACAGCTAAGGATCAAAAACCAAACGTTGTATTTATATTAACCGATCAGTGGAGGGCCTCGGCCTTTGGATACGCAGGGGATGTTAATGTGCAAACCCCTAACCTGGATAAGTTAGCCGGCGAAGCTGTTAGTTTTAAAAATGCAGTTTCGGTATGCCCGGTATGTACCCCTTATCGGGCCTCACTGTTAACCGGAAAATACCCAACATCAACCGGCATGTTCCTGAATGACTTATACCTTCCGGAAGAAGAACTTTGTATGGCTGAAATATTTAAATCTGCAGGATATAACACGGCATACTTAGGTAAATGGCATCTGGATGGTCATGGCCGGTTTAAGAACGTCCAACCCGAACGCCGACAAGGTTTTGATTATTGGAAGGCACTGGAATGTTCTCATGAATACAATAACATGGCTTATTATGAAAACGATTCTCCGGAAATAAAGTACTGGGACGGATATTCACCATTTGCTATTTCAAAAGAGGCTCAAAACTATATTGACGAACATGCACAAGATGAAAATCCATTTTTACTGTTTGTTTCCATAGCCGCACCGCATTTCCCACATCACAGTGCACCGGAAGAATACAAGGCTCTTTATCCAGAAGATGCGATTAAAGTTTCACCCAATGTTCCAGCAGAATTGCATGCCAGAATTAAAAAAGAGCTAAATGGTTACTATGCCCATTGCACGGCTGTAGATAAAGCTATCGGTGATTTATTAGATAAATTAGAGAAAGCCGATGTAATGGAAAATACAATTGTTGTTTTTACCTCCGACCATGGAGAAATGATGGGCTCACATGGCAACCGCCCCAAAAGCAAACAGGTAGCCTGGGATGAATCAACAAGGGTTCCATTTCTCATAAAAACTCCATTTAACACCGACGATGGAGAAGTTGTAAATGCGCCAATCACCACACCAGACATTCTTCCAACCTTGTTAGGATTAGCCAATGTAGATATTCCACAGACAATAGAAGGAGAAAACATCTCAGAGCTGGTTAAGTCACCCGATTCTGAAGTGGACCGCTCTGTTTTATTTATGAATGTCTGTCCCTTTGGGAATGAATATAAATTCGACGAGTACAGGGGAATACGTACAAAACAATATACCTATGTAAGCTCGCCTGAAGGCGCGATAATGCTCTTCGACGACATAAAAGATCCCGAACAATTAAACAACCTTGCAAATAAAGAGGAGTTCGCAAAAGTGCAACAATCACTTACCAAAAAACTTCAAAAGGAATTGAAAGAAATTGGAGATGAGAATTTTCAGAAACGAGAATATTACCTTGATAAATGGAACCTTAAATTGAATGAGGGAAAAGTTGTCGACTATTCAGGTTTTACGCGTGGTGAAGGAGTAGTTCAGTCTCCCAGACTTAGTACAAAATAATTGAAGAAAAACATGATTCAAAGAAATACAAAATTCATGAAAATATTAAGCTTATTTAGCCTAGGTTTTTGCATTGCTTTTGTTGCTTGCAATACAACAACGACAAAAAAGAATGTTGAATTTAACTCTGACGATAAGGCACAATGGATTACCGATGAAAGTGAATTGCCCAAATCCGATTCATTATTTTACCTCGATTATCCGGCGCCACTTTTTAGAAAAGACTTTACCACAGATAAACCGGTTGAGAAAGCAACACTGATTATTACAGCTGCCGGTTATTACAAAGCCACATTAAATGGTGAGCCGGTTGGAAAAAACGAACTAGATCCGGCCTGGACCGATTTTAGCACACGCATTTACTTTTCGGAATACGATGTTACTTCACAACTAAATACCGGCGAAAACTGTCTGGGCGTGAAAATTGGAAATGGGTTTTACAATCCTCTCCCACTCCGGAAATGGGGTCGCCGCAACTTACGCAACGACCTGGCCAAAGTAGGTAAGCCTACTTTTATTGCCAAACTCCATATCGAATATACAAATGGAAAGACTGAAGAAATAATTTCAGATACAAGCTGGAAATATGCCTATGGTCCAATGCTGAAGAACGATGCCTATTTGGGGGTTGCCTACGATGCGCGTCGTGATATTGCCGGATGGGACAAAGCCGGATTTAAGGACAGCAAATGGAAACCAGCATTAATTGGCGAAGCACCGGGAGGAGAATTACAAAAAGCGGTTTCGCCTGGAGTTCAGATAACTAAAAGAATAACACCCGTTGATATTTCATCGCCCAAAAAAGGAATTTATGTGGTAGATATGGGCGTAAACTTTACCGGAACGTACAGAATTAAACTAGCGGGTAATATGGGCGACACCATCACTTTCCGTTTTGGGGAACGCATTTACGACGATGGCAAACTAAATCCAATGACCACCGTAATAGGCCAAATTAAACGCAAAGGTGTTGGCGGTCCGGGTGCTCCCGAAATCGCATGGCAAACCGACAGCTACATAATTGGCAGCGAAAAAGCCGCCTGGTTTCAACCTGAATTTACCTACCACACCTACCGTTACATGGAGGTTTCAGGCCTAAAAGTCAAACCTGAACTTTCTGATATCGAAGGGCTGTTCTTTCATTCGAACGTAGAAAACAAAAACAGTTTCTCGTGTTCTTCTGAACTATTAAATTCAATTCAGGAAATTACCGAAAGAACCTTTAAAGCCAACTTAATTAGTGTGCAGTCGGATTGTCCGGCGCGCGAAAAATTTGGTTATGGAGGCGACCTGAATGCCACCAGCGAATCGTTTATTTACAATTTCGATATGCAGGGCTTTTACCGCAAAACCATTTACGACTGGCTAGATGCCATGCGCGATTCGATGTTTGTGGACACTGCTCCTTTTGCCGGTGTAAAATATTGTGGAATCAGCTGGGAATCGGCTTACTTGCTTACCCAATATTACGTGTATTTATACTACTACGACACCGAATTGGTTAAAGAACTTTATCAGAAAAATATAGCGTGGATGGACAAAGTTGCCTACCTGCACCCCGATGGTTTGGTTGACAAAGGGCTGGGAGACCACGAATCGATGATTCGAGTACCGGTGCAACTTACCGGGACATGCCACTATTTGCAGTGCGCCCGCATTATGGAAACCTTTGCCAAAGAAATGAACGATACAGCAAATGAAGAGAAATACCGTCAATTGGCTGAAAAACTAAAAGGCATTGTTAAAGCTGAGTTCTGGGATATACCGGTAACATTTAAAATAAACAAACAAACCTTATTCTCGGCTTTGCTTTACCACGATATTATTCCTGAAAATGAAATGGAAGCCGCCAGAGACTCGCTAGAGCAAGCCATTAAGAATGGCCCTTCCGGACATTTTAGCACCGGTATTTTCGGAACAAAATACGCACTGGAAGCCCTTTCGGCAAATGTTTCTCCGGAGGCTGTTTTCGATATTGTGAACAGCACGGAATATCCCGGTTGGGGATTTATGATCGACAACGGCGCCACCACCGTTTGGGAAACCTGGGAAGAAAGCGACAACACTTTTTCGAATTGTCACCCCATGTTTGGCACCGTTACCGAATGGTTTTACCGCTGGCTGGGCGGTATTCGCCCGATGCCCGAAGCTCCGGGATTTAAAAAGTTTGTTCTCGCACCTTCCACTCCAGAGGAATTAGATTTTGTGAATTGTTCGTACCAATCTCCTTACGGAGAAATTATTTCGAACTGGAAAAAAGAAGAAAACGGAACTTGTGTTTTTAAAATGACAATTCCTGAAGGAACAACTGCTCAGGTTAGCGTTCTAAAAAATTTATCACAAGAAATTATCTCGATAAAGAAAAATGATAAAGAAATAAGAGACAAACTTTCGGTGTCCAAAGCAAGAAACATCTTATTGGAAGAAGGTAAGTATGAAATTACAGTTTCAGAATAAATTAAGTGTATATCAAATAAACTTAACTGCAACTTTTTAAATACTATCCCAATGCTAAAAAATAAATCAATCCGGATTTTTTATATGGTGATGTCCATATTTTTGATGACGCATTGTAGTTCTGTTAAAAAAGATTTATCCGAAGAAAAATTCTTAAATCCAACAACAGAATACAGGCCTTTGGCATTGTGGCCCTGGTTAAATGGTTTTGTAGATACAACAAAACTTGTTTACGAGCTTGAACAAATGCATGATAAAGGTTTGCGTGGTGCGGTAATTTGGGATATTGGTTCGTTGGCCGATCCTGATAAAATAATTCCGGAAGGCCCTGCATTTCTTGGTAAACAGTCGTTAAATAATATTTCGATTGCACTGAAAACAAGCAAAAAGCTCGGTCTGGATTTAGGCATGGTAGCATCAAGTAGCTGGAATGCAGGAGGCGAATGGGTAGATTCTACCCATGCCAGTATGCAGTTATTAAGCACCAGCCATTTGGTGGAAGGCCCGGGAACTAAAAAAATTACCATTGGAATACCGGAATCACAATGGGGAGAAACCAGGACCTTTTCAAGAATCACATCCATTGCTGTTCCCTATTCCGACTCCGGAATAATTGACACCAATATCAACAAAACCATTTTATTGGATGATTTTATTTCAGAAGGCAAATTTATTAATTGGCAGGTGCCTGAAGGAAAATGGGAAGTGCTTACTTTTTTCATGTGTAATACTGGTCAAAATCTAGTATGCCCCAGTCCAAAATCCAAAGGACTGGTAATTGATCATCTAAGTTACCTGGCAACCCAAAGTCATTTTGATAGTATTATATCACGCCTAAGCTCGATTAGCACACCCGATAATCACCTGAAGTTTTTTATGCTCGACAGTTATGAGGTCTGGCAAATGAAAGACTGGTCGCCTCGGTTTATTCAGGAATTTAAAGCACGCTACCAATACAATCCAATCCCACACCTTCCTCTCTTGCTGGGACATAACTGCAAAGACAGTGTTTTTGCGGAACGGTTTCGCGGCGATTACAGCCGCCTGGTAAGCGACATGATGATTGAAAACCACTTTGCGCAGTCGGTTGATATAGCCGAAAAAAATGGAATGAAAATGTTAACCGAAGCCGGTCATGGAGGCAGTCCGCGCGTTGACCCACTCAAAGCACTGGGGAATTCACACATCCCAATGGGTGAATTCTGGAACAGGAAACGTCATTGGGTCACTAAAGAAGCAGCTAGCGCAGCCCATATTTACGGGAAAAAGACAGTGGCGGCCGAGTCGCTTACAGGGTGGAATCATTGGCAACATGGGCCTACCGATTTTAAACAGCTCATCGATATTGCTTTTTGTGAAGGTCTTAACCAGGTGGTTTTTCACACCTTCGATCACAACCCTGAAATTGCAGGAAAGCCGGGATTTGCTTATCACGCCGGCGAACACGTAAATGCAAATGCAACATGGTGGCCTTATGCCAGGCCTTTTATGGATTACATTGCAAGGTGCTCGTATATGTTACGTCAGGGAAATTTTGTTGGCGATGCATGTTTATACTATGGCGATCAGGCCCCCAATCTGGTTCCTCCAAGAAGGATAGATCCAAATATAAAGCCAATTTTCACAGAAGATAAGTGCTTGCATTGTGGCGATACCAAACCTGTAGATGCTGGCGACTTACCAGGTTATAGCTACGACTATATTAATGCCGATATAATAAGTAATGCCTTAATCTCGAATGATGGGAAATTGGTGTTGCCATCCGGGCAATCTTACAAGGTAATGTTGCTGCCCGACAGAAATGACAGATCGCTGGAAGTTTTGAAAAGCCTCGAAAAATTGGTTTTTGATGGAGCTGTTGTTATTGGCCCGAAGCCCGAAAGAACACCGTCGTTAAAGAATTACCCCAGTTGCGACCTCGAGGTGAAAGAAATTGCCGGCAAAATGTGGGGCAACTGCGATGGTGAGAAGATCCTTTCAAATAAGTATGGCAAGGGAACAGTTTATTGGGGAAAATCGGTAAAAGAAGTGCTGGAAGAGCTGAACATTCCTCCTGATTTTGAAGCACAAGGAATTGACAATTGCGATTATCATATCGATTTCATTCATCGCCAAACAGAAACAGAGGAGCTTTATTTTATTTCAAATAGCAGCCCGGCCAGCGAAAAAATAACAGGCATTTTTAGGGTTGACCAGAATATGATTCCGGAAATTTGGGACGCCGAAACCGGACTGATACAGCGAGATGTTGTGTATTCAAAAGTTAAAAATGGAATTAGCATTGAGCTTCAACTCGAAGGGCTTTCTTCCAGGTTTATCGTTTTCAGGAATAATTCAACTCGAAAAAATGATGCCGGATTAAATTATGATTTGCAATTCGGTTTTAATAAAAAGCAAAAAGTAACAGAAGTAAGTCCTATCGATTTAGGGGCAAACTGGGAAATTAATTTTGATGCCAATATGGGCGCCCCAAAATCTCATCATCTTGAAAAATTGACCAGTTGGTCGGATATTGGTCATGAAGGCATTAAGTATTATTCAGGAGCGGCTAATTATAAAAGAAATTTTACGGTGGCAAAGGAAGCAATCTCAAAAAAAGTGGATGCTTTTGTGGTTTTTGAAGATGTGCAGGAAATAGCGCAGGTTAAGTTGAATGGCAACGACTGTGGAATTATTTGGACACCACCATACAAAGCCAACATTACCCCCTTCCTAAAACAGGGCACTAACGAAATAGAAGTTCAGGTGGTAAATGCATGGAATAACAGGATTCTTGGTGATTTGAGAAATCCCAACAAAAAAAGCTATACCAATACAAATGTTAAATATAAATTTAACCCGAATAGCTCACTTTTAAAATCCGGATTGATTGGGAACGCTGAAATAATCTTTTACAAAGATTAATTATTTTAATAAACCAAAGCGATGAAAATCAATACTAAACTGACTTATCAACTTACTTTTATAATACTTTTCGCGATTACCTTTTGTGGCTGCCAGTCATCACAAACACAGCAAGAAGAAAAACCAAATGTACTTTTTATTATTGCCGACGATTTAGCCGACCGCCTGCCTTGCTATGGTGATACTGTTGCCGTTGCGCCCAACCTGGATCTGCTGGCACAGCGCGGTGTTGTTTTTGGCAATAACTTTTGTCAGTATCCCACCTGCGGACCAAGCCGAGCATCCCTGCTTTCAGGCTTGTATCCTTTCGAAAGCGGATATACACACATGAAACCGGGAACATTTAACGAGCACTTGCCGGGGGTAGTTTCTTTGCCGCACCTTTTCCGCAAAAACGGATATTTTACAGCGCGCGTAGGCAAGATTTTCCACATGGGCATTCCTGCCGGAATTGGAGGCCCCGGCACCGACGACAATCTTGCCTGGGACGTGGCCGTAAACAACACCGGCTACGATGCCAGTCAGGAAGTATGGGACAATGCAACACATGTTGGAGAAAAAGGAAGCCGGGGGGTAAAAATTGTCTATTCAGCTCCCGATATTGAAGATACAAAAATGGCAGATGGACAAGGACTGGAAAATGCCATTCAGCTTTTAACAGAAAACCATCCGCAAAAAACAGGGAAGCCTTTCTTTTTAGCTTATGGGATTTACCGTCCTCATCCGCCCATGATTGTTCCGAAAAAACACTGGGATGCCATCGATATTTCGAAATACAAAATTCCTGAAGTGCCTGAAAACGACCGCGACGATATTCCTGAAATAAACTGGCATTTAAAAGGCGAAAACTTCAACTTTATTCCCGATACTCATGGCGTAAATTATGCACATGCCTATTATGCCGCCATTCATTTTGTGGATGATTTGGCAGGAAAATTAATTGACGAACTGAAAAAACAGAAGCTTGCAAAAAATACCATTATCGTTTTTTCCGGCGATCAGGGATTTCATTTGGGCGAACACGGTCACTGGCACAAATCATCGATGTTTGAAGAAGCTTGCCGCGTACCCTTAATTATCGTTGACCCACGCCAAAAAGAAAAAGCGAAGACATGCACTAATCTGACCGGTTTGATTGACATTTATCCAACCCTTTGCGAACTTACCGGAATTGAAGCCCCTCATAAACTTTCAGGCTTAAGTTTAAAGCCACAATTAAACGATGTGAACACACCTGGTAAAGCCTTTGAATTTACCATGGGCTCCCCCAAAGGCTATGGAATAAGAACCGAAAAATACCGTTACACCGAATGGCGAGAAGATAGCGTTCATGCCGATTTTTCGATGCTCTACGATTTGGAAAAAGACCCAAATGAATTTAAAAATCTGGTTGACGAAAAAGTATATGAAAAAATAGTACAAGAACTGAACGCTAAACTAACCAAGAAAATAATCCAATAAGTAATATGAAACGAACATGAATTTTTATTATTCAAATTCACAAATAAGAAGAATTAAAATTCATCGGGAGTTCCGTCGAATACAAATGAAGAATACAATTGTAATAAGATGAAAAAACTAAACCCAAAAAAAATAGTTTTCCTGAGTATAATTATGGTTGTCGCAACCATACTACAAGTGAACGGACAAAAGAGTGCGAAAGAAGATATTGCAAATCAACTGACACTTTGGTACGATAAGCCGGCCGAATCGTGGATGAAAGAGGCATTGCCAATAGGTAATGGTCCTATGGGTGCTATGCTTTTCGGCGGTACAGATATTGAACGGATTCAATTTAATGAAATTAGCCTTTGGAGTGGCGACCGCTTGCAGAGTGGAGCTATAGAAGAAGAAGATATGGGATGTCATCAGGCTTTTGGTGATATCTTTATTGAGCTTGGACATACACAGGCTAAGGTAAAAAACTACAAACGTCAACTTGACATTAGCACTGCTATCCATACGGTTGAATATGATTACGAAGGAGTACACTATAAACAAACTGCCTTTGCTAATCATCCTGCTAATGTGATAGTTGTAACACTTACTGCTGATAAACCTGGAGCTTACACAGGCCGTGTATGGCTAACCGATATGCACAATGCGAAGATTACCCGAGCAAATAATAGGATGTCTGCTGTGGGAAAATTGGACAATGGCTTTGAATACGAATCACAAGTTCAGGTACTAGCTAAAGGAGGTAAACTAAAACACGCAAATGAGAGTACGGAAAGAATAGTTCCTGCAGTACCAATTGGTGGTTTACATTTTATTAAATGTGATACCTTGACTTTGATTCTTAGTGCCGGAACAAGTTTTGAACAGGACTACGAAAAAGAGTGGTTGGGAGAGCATCCTCACCAAAGAGTTACAAAAGCAGTTGATGCCGCTTCAGCGCAAAGTGCTGAAGCACTTTTAATGGAACATTTGGAAGATTACCAATCTTTATTCGGACGTGTTTCTTTCGATTTGGGAAAAACGGCTCCTGAATTACGCAAAAAAACCACTCAGGAACGCTTACAGGCCTATAAAAATGAAAAATCTACCGACCCGGAACTGGAGGCCTTATTTTGTCAGTTTGGTCGTTACCTGCTAATTAGTTGCTCTCGTCCCGGAGCTTTACCAGCCAACTTGCAGGGTATATGGAACAATAGCAACAGTCCGGTATGGGCAGGAGACTACCATTCAAACATCAATCTTGAAATGAATTACTGGCCTGCAGAAACGGCAAACCTTGGTGAATGCCATGTTCCATTTATTGATTACGTTAATAGCATAAGAGAAGTTAGTGCTAAAAACACAAAAAGGCATTATGGCGACGTTCGTGGATGGACAATTCAGACAATGAATAACGCTTGTGGAATTTCGTTTTGGAAATGGAATGGACCGGGGAGCGCCTGGTATGCCCAACATTTATGGGAACACTATGCTTTTGGTCGCGATAAACAGTACCTGCGTAATATGGCCTACCCCATTCTAAAAGAAGTTTGCCACTTTTGGGAAGACCATCTGGTGAGAAGGCCCGACGGAACATTAATAACCCCTGATGGTTGGTCGCCTGAACAGTATAAATACGAGCCAGAAGAGGGTGTGACTTATGATCAAATGATTATTTGGGATTTATTTAACAACACCGTTGAAGCTGCCGATGAACTGGGAGATGACAAAGAATTTAGAAACCATATTGCCCAAATGAGGGATGATTTGTTAAAACCGGCAATCGGTCGTTGGGGGCAACTAAAAGAATGGGAAATAGATAAAGATAATCCGGAAGACAAACACCGACATGTTTCTCATCTCTTTGGTTTATATCCCGGAAGACAAGTAAGCGTAGTAACTACTCCGGAATTGGCAGAGGCTGCTCGTGTTTCGCTAAATGCCCGTGGCGACGAAAGTACAGGCTGGAGCCGTGCATGGAAAATTAATTTCTGGGCAAGGTTGGGTGATGGAGACCGCGCCCACAAACTACTTGGCAGCCTTGTAAATATTGTTGATGAAACAAAAACCATTTATGGCAAAAGCGGTGGTGGTGTATATGCTAATTTGTTATGCTCTCACCCTCCGTTCCAAATTGATGGTAACCTGGGAGCAACAGCCGGTTATTGCGAAATGTTAATGCAAAGTCATGCAGGACAAATACAATTATTACCTGCACTACCTTCTGTATGGGCTACTGGTTCGGTAAAAGGTTTATGTGCTCGAGGAGGTTTTGAAGTGGATTTAAATTGGAAAGATGGTAAGCTAACAACAGTTACTATTCTCTCAAAAGAAGGTTTGCCTTGTACTGTTAATTATGGCGGTAAAATAAGAAAGTTTAAAACTGAAGCCGGAAAAAAATACCAATTAGACAAGAGTCTGAGATGAATAGCTTTAGAAAAAACATTATAAAAAATACACGATGAAGGTGTCATTTTCCATTTTAATTGCAAGCTTGTTGTTGCTTACATTAAACAACTGCAAACAAAAGCACGCAGAAGAAACAAAGCCCAACGTTATCCTTATAATGACCGACGACCAGGGCTATGGCGACTTGGCTTGCCACGGAAATCCGTATGTAAAAACACCAACTTTAGATAAATTGTACGAGGAAAGTGTTCGCTTTACCGATTTCCATGTTGACCCGTGCTGCGCCCCCACCCGCTCAGCACTTATGACCGGATGTTATTCGTCGCGAGCAGGCGTATGGCATACCATTGGTGGCCGATCCTTATTAAAAGAAGGCATGACAACCATTGCCGATGTATTTAAGGAAAACGGATACGAAACCGCAGTTTTTGGAAAATGGCATTTGGGAGAAAACTATCCTTTCCGACCAATGGACAGAGGTTTTAAAGAGTCGATAGTACATGGTGGCGGCGGTGTTGGCCAAAGTCCCGATTATTGGGGAAACGATTATTTCGACGACAGCTACAAACACAACGGAAAATTTGAAAAATACGAGGGCTATTGCAATACGGTTTGGTTTTCGGAGGCTTTAAAATACATTCAGAAAAACAAGGAAAAGCCTTTCTTTTGTTATGTGGCTACCAACCTTCCGCACGCTCCCTTACGTGTTGGTGAGAAATATATTGAACCTTACAAAAATGATTTATCCGACCGTTTGGCAAGTTATTATGGCATGATTACCAAATTGGATGAAGATATTGCCACATTGTTGCAGGGAGTGCAAGAATTGGGACTGGAAGAAAATACCATCCTTATTTTTATGACAGATAATGGTCCGTGTCCCTGGTTTGGCGGCATCGATATGGATTTTGAAACCGGCTACCCCAAAGAAGGTTACGCCGCCGGAATGCGCGGCGGAAAAATTTGGGGCTACGAAAACGCACACCGCGTGCCCTTTTTTATTCGCTGGCCTAAAGGAAATATTGGCGGAGGAAAAGATATTGACGCCCTTTCGGCACACATCGATGTGATGCCAACGCTTATTGACCTTTGCCAACTGAATAAACCGGAAAAGCTGGATTACGACGGGCAAAGTCTGGCTCCCTTGCTGAACGAAGACCTACAAAACTGGGACGAGCGCACTTTATTTGTACACAACCAGCGGGTTCAGTTCCCGGTAAAGGATAAAGAATATCAGGTTTTAACCGACAAATGGCGACTGGTAAAACGCGAAAAAGATGAATTGTACAACATAAAAAAGGATCCCGGACAACACAACGACATTGCAGCTAAGCACCCTGATGTAGTTAAAAAACTATACAAAAAATACGAAAAGTGGTGGGATGACACCTCGGTGGGTTTTGATAAGTATTCCCAAATTTACATCGGTTCTGAACACGAAAATCCAACATGTCTGTATTCACACGACTCATTTTCGAGGCAAGGGAAAAGGGTTTGGGTGCTACATGTTGACCGCGATGGAGAATACGAATTCAAGGTAAATAAATGGCGGCAGGAATCGGGGAAAAGAATGGTAGAAAACAAAACCGGAGATAAGGATTTGCCTCTAAAAACAGCCTGGCTAAAAGTGGGAAACATTGAACGGGAAATGGAAATTACGCCCGACATGCAATCGGCAACATTTACCGTCAACTTAAAAGCCGGCACCTCTTGTATTCAGGCTTGTTTAAAGTATAGGGAAAAAGGAAAAAGAACCTCAGCCAACTGTGTTTATGTAAATTATCTGGGCGAATCGGATGGCGAAATTTCTGAAAATTACATTCCAGCCAATCCCGATGATGTGCTTCGAAAGAATTATGAGCAGAAAGTTATTGCGTTTGATTAAATCCCATTCCAACACCAACATGAATCATTTTTAAGAACAAAACATAGGGTAAACATAAAGCAGAAACGTCAATATAATTGAAACTTGGAACCAACCTTAACCTAAGGCTAGATACTTAATTATGAAAATTACGAAACCTTACATGCCACAACTGTTAAATTACATAAAGTGTACATTCTTGTTCCTGTTACTTTTTACGGTAACTACCAACGGACAGGAAAAAGTATTTCCGGGTGCCGATGAGCAAACGCCATCGAAAGCGCAATATTTTTCGTGGATTAACAACACCAACGAAGGTGCCACCGAAGAACACACCCGGGTTAACCTTGATTTTTTTGGCTGGTTAAAAAGGGAATACGGCATGCAGCTCGATATTTATGCTTTTGATGCAGGTGCCATTGACGGGGCACGCTTTTATGGAAGCATTTATTCCGACCGCTTTAAAAACCAGTTTCCCAACGGTTTTGATCCATTGTACACTCAGGCAAAATCGTTAGGTATACGATTGGGTGTGTGGGGAGGTCCAGACGGTTTTGGCAATACGCCGGAAGAGGAAAAAGCACGTACCGACCAGATGGTAAAACTCTGCCGCGATTACGAATTTGCATTGTTCAAGTTCGATGCAGTTTGCGGCCCCTTGCGCCCCGAAAAAGAAGATGCATTTATAAACATGATGCAGGAATGCCGCAAGTACAGTCCCGATTTAATATTGTTGAACCACCGTCTTGGGCTAACAAAAAGCAAACCTTATGCCACCACTTTTTTATTTGGCGGCGCCGAAACGTATATCGATGTGCACATGACCAATACCATGACTGCACCGCACCATCGCGCACAGGCTTTGTCGCGCAGAATAGTTCCCGGGTTGAAACGGCTTACCGAAGACCACGGAGTGTGTCTGTCGTCGTGCCTCGATTATTGGGACGATGATTTGATTTTGCAGGCCTTCAACCGCTCTCTCATTTTAGCTCCTGAAATTTATGGAAATCCATGGTTGTTAAACGACACAGAGTTTTCGAAACTGGCACGCATTTACAACCTACACCGAAAATACAGGGATATTCTGATTGATGGAAAAACACTTCCCGAATCGTATGGTCCATACCCGGTTTCTAGAGGAAATAAAAACACACGAATTGTAACCTTACGTAACCTGAAATGGACTACTGAAACCTATACCGTAAAACTCGATGAGGAAATTGGTATGGAAGCAAACGAGGAGATTACCTTGATTCAGTTACATCCTTCTGAAAAAATACTGGGCACCTATAAAAAAGGCGACCTGGTTGAGGTTGAAGTACAACCATTCAGGGCATCAATGCTGTTGGCAACCACCCAAAAGTATAACGAACCAGCTGTGGTAGGGGCTGATTTCAGGGTAATAAAAAATGTAGTCGGGCAACCCGTTAAAATAGAAGTTTTGGGAATGCCGGGCACAACATCCAGCATTTCATTGTTGAATGCCGACGAATACAAATCTGCTAAAATTGCCGGGAAAGAGGTTACCAAACTTCTGAAAGGAAAAAACATAAAACTCACATTTCCTGGCGAAGCACTTACAAATATAACCCACCGCAAGTTGGGCGATTTAACCGAAACTTTCATTCCTGAAGACGCGGATGCTTTATATGAAGCCACAGCTTATGCCGCCGACAACAATGCACTGGAAGTACGATCGCTGCAACGCTCGGGCGAAACTTCTATTCCTGAAGTACAGGCTGCTCGAGATGCCTTTTTTAACCAGCAAGCTTTTATTGATCGTGGAGTTTGGGATAAAAGCCTGTTCGATGGTGATTTAAAAACCGGCTTCTGGCCAACCCAACGCTACAAAACCGACCATCGTGTAAGCTTTCGTCTCGACCTTGGAAAGGTGCAGCCATTGGATGAACTAAAAGTTTTTGTCCCTGATGTATTTTCGCTACTTCCGCTGCAACCCGATGAAGGCCAAATTATAGAAATTTCTACCGACCTGAAAAACTGGGAAGAAATAACTTATCTTGCTGATACAGAAATCAACATTGAAATCGGAAAACAGGTGCGTTATCTACGCTTTAGAAATTTCCCCCAACAAGTAACTGAAATTGAAGGATTTGTTTCAGGAAATAAATTGGACAGAACGGGTTGGAGGGCCTCAAATCTATTTGCTCACCCAAGGTATAAAAAAACCCAAAAAGCCTGGAAAAAAACAGTCGTTCTGGATGAAATCCCTGCCAACAGCTATTTGTGCATAGCCATAAACGGTGTACATGGAAAAGAAGGTGCTTTTGCCGCGGCAAAAATAGGTGATGAATTGATAGGTGCACCTGACCGCGCGCCATCGCACCTGTGCAACCCATGGGAATATTTCAACCCAAGAAGGGACAGCAACTACACATACTATATTCCGGTAAATGAAAATTATTTGGGAAAAGAAATGGAGCTCTTTGTTTTTGGTTACGATAAAAAACATCTCGACTTTAAACCGGAAGTTTGGATTACTGCTTATCCTTTCCCCTGGGAAAAAATAGAGCTGGTATTGGAACCTAAGAAGAATGAAAAATTAATGATCGACTAAATACGTAACCATGAGAAATATATCCATATTTATAACTGCTTTCATCCTGTTTTCTTTTTTATACTCATGCAAAAGCAGGAAAGTAGAAAATAAAAAGCCAAATATCATCTTTATCCTTACCGACGACCAGCGATGGGATGCACTGGGTTATGCCGGTAACAAAATCATCCAAACTCCCAATATGGATCAGCTGGCACAATCTGGCCTGTATTTTAAGAATGCCTTTGTAACCACCCCAATTTGCGCTGCAAGTAGGGCTAGTATTTTCACTGGTTTGTACGAAAGAACCCATAATTATACATTTGGAAAAAACAAGCTAATTGCCGATCCATATATTTACGACAGTTACCCGTATTTACTTAAAAAAGCGGGTTACCAAACCGGTTTTGTAGGAAAATTCGGAGTGAGAGTTAACGATGGAATGCTTGACACTATGTTTCACTCAAATATAGTAACAAGGTATCCCTATTTCAAAGAAGTACAAGGAAAGCAGGTACACCTGGTCGATATTCATGGCGATCATGCCATTGACTTTATCAAATCAAATAAACAAGAGCCTTTTTGCCTTTCCCTTTCATTTTGGTCCCCGCATGCAGATGATGGTTCAGAAGAACAATATTTCTGGCCCCAAAGATGCGATAGCTTGTATATAAACGATCAAATACCTGTTCCCGAAACTGCTGATCCTGCCTTTTTTGAATCGCTACCGGAATACCTGAAAACCACAATGAATAGAAAAAGGTGGCACTGGCGTTATGATACACCTGAGAAATACCAGGAAATGGTAAAAGGCTATTATCGGATGATTAGCGGTGTGGATGATGTGATCGGTAAAATACAGAATACTTTGGAAGAAGAAGGTATAGCTGAAAATACGGTGATTATTCTGATGGGCGATAATGGTTACTTTATGGGAGAACGTGGTTATGCCGGCAAATGGCTTATGCACGAACAGTCGTTACGAGTACCTTTAATGATATACGATCCCAGACAGCCGATAATGGAAAGAAGCAAAACGCTGGAGGAAATGGTATTGAATGTGGATGTAACACCGACAATTTTGAACCTGGCGGGACTTGCTGTTCCGGAAAGATACCAGGGAGAAAGCCTGACTGCCTTTTACGGTGAAACACCCCAACATTGGAGAACCTCGATTTTTTGTGAGCACCGCTGGAAAAACAATGCATTAATTCCCAGAACCGAATGTTTCAGGGACAACGACTGGAAATTTATACGCTACGACGATGCCCCCGAATTGATGGAACTGTACAATTATAGTAATGATATAAACGAAGTCAAAAACCTGGCTTACGAGCCGGAATATAGGGGTAAGGTGGAATATTATTCACATAAATGTGATTCGATTATTGAAAGTTTGGTCAGTGATCGAGTTGAAAACGCGAAATAAAAATTTAATGAAACTGATCTACTATCTGTCGAGTTCGCTCTTGGTATTCTTAGCTTTTAGTTGCTCCAGGCCAGCTGAAAAAGAAGCCCAGTGGATTACTGTACCTGGTTTTGAACATGCCGAAAACCAATGGTTTCAAATTCGCAAAGAAATTAAGCTGAAGAAGCAGCCCGAAACCGCAATTGCAACAATTGCTGCAGATAGTAAATATTGGTTATGGATTAACGGAGAATTGGCAGTTTTGGAAGGTCAGCTTAAAAGGGGCCCCAATCCCAGCGATACTTATTTCGATGAAATTGACCTTGCCCCCTGGTTAAAAAAAGGTAAAAACACCATTGCCGTTCAACTTTGGTATTTCGGGTGTGATGGTTTTTCGCACAAGGATAGTAAAATGGCCGGTTTCTATTTTAACTGCGTTTCAGGGAAGGAAAGGATGGTAAGTGATTTAGGATGGAAGATCCGGGTTGACAGTGCCTATCAGGATGCAGGAATACCCCGCAAAAATTTCCGCCTACCCGAAAGCAACGTTCGTTTTGTGGCGACGCAACATCATCAAGGTTGGCAACTGCCCGGATTCGATGACTCAAAATGGCGGAATGCTGTTGAGATTGGAAAAATTGGAACCGCTCCCTGGAATGATTTGGTGAAACGGCCGATTCCGCAATGGAAAGATTTTGGGTTGACCAAAGTAACTGATTTGAAACGAGACAGCAACCGGGTGGCGATGAAGCTTCCCTACAATATGCAGTTTCACTTTTGGCTGAAAGTAAAATCTGATGCGGGAAAACAGATTGAAATCACCACAGATAACTTTTACAACTTGAATGATATCCCCTTGCGCGCAGAATATGAAACCAAAGGGGGAGTGCAAGAATACGAACATTTACCCTGGCTAAACGGTGAGGAAGTGTATTTCGACCTTGAAGAAGGCGTTGAAATCCTGGAAGCCGGATACCGCGAAACAGGATATAACTCCGAATTTGATGGGGAATTTAAAGTCGATGATGCAGATTTGATGACCTTACTTGCAAAAGCGGAACGTACGCTTTATGTAACCATGCGCGACAATTTCATGGACTGTCCCGATAGAGAGAGAGCACAATGGTGGGGCGATTTGGTTTTGGAAATGGAGGAAACATTTTACGCAATGGACAACACGGCAATCGACCTTTCGCGCAAAGCCATTTATGAGCTGGTGGATTGGCAGAAGCCCGACAGCACGCTATTTTCTCCCATTCCGGCGGGCAACTGGGACAAAGAACTGCCGCAACAAATGCTGGCAAGTATCGGGTGGTTCGGTTTTCGTCATTATGTGCAATATACCGGCGAACAGGAGATGTATAACAAAGTGTTTCCAGCCGTGAAAGAATACCTGTCGAAGTGGCAGGTCGGTGAAGATGGCTCGGTGCCCTTCAAAAAAGGGGGCTGGAACTGGGCCGACTGGGGCGGAAAACTGGACAAAACCCTGTTGGAGCATGTTTGGTATTATTTGGCGTTGAAAGGTTATGCTGAAATGGCTGAGTATGTGAATGAACCTGGCGAGAAGAATCGTGCTTTGGAAAAAATGGAGCGCGTTAAGAATCATTTGAATTCGGAGTTCTGGACAAAACAAGGCTATCGTTCACCAAACTATAAAAAAGAAACAGATGACCGGGGCAACGGATTGGCCGTGGTTGCCGGTATCGCTGATCCATCAAAATATCCGGTATTAAGGAACCTTTTATTTGAAACCCGACACTCAAGCCCTTACATGGAAAAATATGTTGAAGAAGCGTTGTTTGTGATGGGAGAGACCGAACTTGCCCTAACACGAATGAAAGAACGGTATAAACCAATGATAGACTCCGAACACAGTACCCTTTGGGAAATTTTCCATGATGGAAACTGGTCGCACAACCACGCATGGAGCGGAGGCCCGCTTTCTCTAATGTATAAATACCTTGCGGGTATAGAGCCGGAAAAACCAGGATTTAGCGAGTTTCATGTTTTTCCGGAACCCGGAAACTTCAAAAGTATGTCGTGTTCCTTCTCCACCGTAAAGGGTAAAATAAAACTTGCATATGATAAGCTGAATACAAAAATATCCTACCAATTAGTGGTGCCGGACCAATCTTCCGCCATTATCAGAATCCCCAAAAACAATAAGGATTTTAAGGTGCAAGGAGAGCGTAAACATATAGAATTAGTACAACGTGAAGACAATTTATATAAATACTTCAAGCTGGAATCAGGAAGCTGGGAAATAGTGGTTGATACTAAAACACAATTTAACAATAAGGAACTAGCTTCAAAATAAAACAAAACTATGTTTAGCAAAAAAACTTATATAGAAAGAAGAAAGGTACTGAAGGAACGAGTAGAAAAAGGCTTGATACTATTCTTTGGGAACGACGAGTCACCCATGAACTATGCCGATAACACTTATCATTTCAGGCAAGACAGTACCTTTTTGTATTATTTCGGCATAAATCAGCCTGGATTGGCAGCGCTAATCGATGTGGATAACGACCGTGAAATTATTTTCGGAAATGAATACACGGTGGAAGACTTTGTATGGATGGGGCCGCAAGCTACTATTGCCGAAAAAGCCGATGCTTGCGGTATAAAAGAAGTTGTGCCCGCAAAAGAACTTGAAAAACAGGTTAAAGCTGCAAAACAAAAAGGACAAACTATTCATTTCCTGCCTTTGTACCGTGCAGAAAACAAAATTAAGTTGCAGGAACTCACCGGCATTGCGCCCAACGAGGTGGCAACATGCTTCTCGGTAGATTTGGTGAAAGCTGTGGTTAGCCAACGCGAAATAAAAACAGAAGAAGAAATTGCCAGCATTTCGCAAGCTGTTGATGTTTCTGTTGATATGCACGTGGCGGCCATGCGCATTGCCAAACCCGGAATGACAGAGGCTCAGGTAACTGCGGAGATTCATAAAATAGCCCTTGCCGAAGGTGGAAATATTTCATTCCCTATAATAGCCACGAAAAATGGACAGACTTTGCACAACCACTACCACGGGAATACTATTAACCGTGGCGACATGTTTTTAATTGATGCCGGTTTCGAAAACGAAATGATGTACGCCGGTGATTTATCGAGTACAATACCGGTAAGTAAAAAATTCAGCGCCGAGCAAAAGGAGATATATCAGCTGGCTCTTGAATCTCATCAGGCGGCAATCGATACCTTAGGTTTGGGAATTCCGTTTAAAAACGCCCATGAAGCGGCTTGTACAACCATTTTCGATGGATTGAAAACTATGGGTTTCACCAAAGGAAACCCCCAGGATGCCTTTGAAGCCGGCGCACACGCACTATTCTTTCCGTGTGGAACCGGACATATGATGGGACTGGATGTGCACGACATGGAAGATCTGGGTGAGGTATGGGTAGGATACGATGGCCAACCCAAAAGTACGCAGTTTGGATTAAAATCATTACGACTGGCCAAACCGCTGCAGGCAGGACATGTTTTCACCATTGAACCGGGAATTTATTTTATCCCTGAATTGATTGACCAGTGGCGTGCACAAAACAAGTTCAACGATTTTATAAACTGGGAAAAAGTGGACAGTTATCGGAATTTTGGTGGAATTCGAAACGAGGAAGATTTTGTAATGACCAAAAACGGCCCACAACTTTTAGGCAAACCAAAGCCAAAAACAATTGAAGATATTGAATCCATAAGAGCAGAAACGGAATAAAAAATAATGATTATGAAAAAACAAACTGGTGTTATCTTGTGGCTAGTGTGCCTGCTTTTTTCGGGTATAACAGAGGCACAAAATTCGGGTAGAAACAGGGACTGGTCAGAAAAAGAAATTGACGTATTTCTTAACGAATCCGAGCTGATTCCCATTATGATTAACGGAGATAAGGACAACCGTATAAACATAGTCTTAATGAACCGCTGGACATCCAACGAAAAGGCGCCTTATAATTCTCCGGAAATGCGTGATGAATTTATAAAAGACATTAATGAATCGTTAATTGCAGCCTTAACGCCGGGTGATTCCAAGGCACAAACGGCCTATGCCAACTACCGCGAATTTTTTAACGTGTATGGTTTGTGGTATCCCAATTCACCCGAGTGGAACGTAGGAATTAACGGTAATGCGGTAGATGCGATGCGCGACAAACTCTTCCTGCCCTGGAAAGATGAAAACCTGGGATGGGCAACATTTTTGGTTCTGCCGAATCTGGATAATGGTGGCGGAGGTGCTGGCAGAAATCTGGAAGCAAGGGTCGGAAGAGCCCTGATTGCAGGAAATGGAATAGCCAAGATGCTGCACGAGATTGCCCACACCTGTATGAGTATTGGTGATGAATACACGGGTCCAGCAACCGGAACAAAGGCGAATCCTACTTACACAGTTTCAACCGAATACGAACGCGATAAAATAAAATGGCGGAAATGGATTGAGCCCGAAACACCGCTTCCAACACCGTATACCGCACAATACAAAGATAAAGTTGGAGCATTTGAAGGTGCGCAATATCATTTGGTCGACTATCACCGCTCAACAGCACAGGGATGCATTATGGGCGCAGGTGTTTTTGATAATACCGAAAAAATGTGCCCCATTTGCGAGCAACGGGTTGCCATGCGGGTGAACAAACTGGTAAATCCGATAAATAACATAACGCCTGCCAATACTAAAATCGCTATTGACGGAAAAACCAAGATTCATTTCGCCATTGACCATATTACACCCACTCCAAACACACAGGTGGTACGCTGGATTTTAAACGGCAAGACTATTGCTACCGGAACGGATGAAGTTGACGTTGAGTTTGGAGAATTGGCAAGCTACGAACTAAACTGTTCCATTACCGACGAATCACATTTTATCCGTCCCGACCCACCTTACGCAAAATATCCGAAACGCGAGGTTGTTTGGGAAATAACCAATTCGGCACCAACATCGGATGCAAAAGAATTGGTGCTAAGCATAATAAAAGAACAACAAAAAAATAAAGTTACACTAAAACCGGTTGTTACAGGAGGAACACCTCCGTTCTTTTACGCTTGGTCAAACGGAACCAGTTCAAAGGTATTGTCGGATGTTACCGCCGGAATATACGAAGTTAAAGTTACCGATAGTGATTACAGGTCCGCTAAAGCAAAGGTTTTGGTGGGTAATAGTGAATTCAATTTTTCAACCCATTCTAAAAATCAGAAAAAAAACGATGCTGATTTTAATATAGCATCTAAGATTGCTGCCTCGGCAAAGGATAAGAATAACGGAAAAGTTGAGGTAATTGCCACCGGTGGCAAAGCCCCATATTCATTTGTTTGGACAGACGGGCTGCATAAATATTCCAAGGGAATCGTTTATGAAGCAGAAGATGCCAGCATAGAAATCCCAGGATATTCGGCTAAAGAATACTTCGATGCCAGCAACAAATATATGGTTCAGTTTAACGAAAAAGAAGGCTCCATCAGTTGGCGTGTTGAGGTGGCTAAAACCGGAACCTATCCAATTGACATTGCCTACGCCGGTGTAGCCCGGAAAGGAACGCCCATGGAAGTTTCCGTGAACGGGAATACGATTGAGAAAGCACTGATGTTTCATCCTACACGCCCTTTGTACACTGGATGGGAAAAGGCAGTGGTGAAGGCCCATTTAAATGAGGGAGAGAATACCATTTGTTTGAAATCGACCGGAAAATCGGGAGCCAATATCGATTACCTGCGCGTTCCGGGATCATTTGAGATTATTCCTGCAAAAGGTAATAAACGGTTCGATATGAAACCGGGTGAATATTCCGTGCTGATTACCGATGCTAAGAATAAAGCGACAGAGAAAACGCTGATCGTTCCGGAGGTGTACCCTTTCGAAATTGACAATCTGGAAGTCGAAATTACAAAGCCGGGCGTTTTAAGTATTGTGAATCCGTTGGAAGGTTATACTTACTTGTGGTATTCCGAAAACGTGCCATTATTCAAGGCTGAAAAATTTGAAAACGCACTTTTCGAAGGAAATGAATTTAAGCCGGAGAAGCCCGGAAGTTATTATGTTTCTGCAAAAAACAACTATTCAAATGTGGAAAGCAGCAACCGTATTTGCATTGCCGTTGGCGATAAACCGGAGTCAAACACAATTCACGAAATGAGCCCGTCCCGCTTGGGTGAAGACCACATTAAACTCTGGTTTGATGCCAGCGATTTAGATGGTGACGGAAACGAAGACGGAGCTATTCCTCAACGAGGCCCGGTTAAAAACTGGATGGAAAAGACCTGGAAGAATCCGGGTAAGATTTTTACCAAATACGAGCCTAACTCACTTAACGGCAAAGGCGTAGGTGCCTTCGGCAGTGTTTGGGTATCCGATCTGGGTAAAAAAATAAGCGGTATTCAAACAGTTATTCTGGTATATAAAGAAAGTAGCTTAACATTTCCCGGGAAATGGATTTTCAGGGATTTGAACAAATACCTGGGTGCCAGCAAAGACCCTTCGAAAAGCATCTTTGATTTCGATACGGTTGATGAAAAAACTAAAAAAGCAAGTGTTTACCTGAACGGTGGAAAAATTGACCCGTTCAACACGCCCAATCCTATGGACTATTGCATTCTCACGGTAGAATTTCCTGAAGTGATTGAAGATAAATTTGAAAGAGTTGAAGGGTTTTGGGAAGGAGATATCGCCGAAATGATTTTTGTGGATAAAGCACTCACTGAATCAGAAAGAATAGGTATTGAGGAATATTTGCGTAAAAAATGGTTTGCTGCGGTTGACCTGAAGTTCTGATCCCGAGGCGCTTAAAGAATGTAATCATTCATTACAACTCTATCAGTAAAATGATAAAAACAAAACAATAAAAACAAATTTCCTAAAAAAACACAAATATTAAAACATGAAAAAGAATTATTTAATCTGTGTAGTAATGGCACTAACGATTTTAGCAGGCTGTGCATGCGAAAAAAAAGACAACACACTAACCAGCCAGGAAAAGAAAGAAGGTTGGAAATTATTATTCGACGGTGAAACTACCAATGGATGGCGCGGTTTCAACAGCGCTGAAATACCGCAGGCCTGGAGTGCCACCGACGGTACTTTAATGTCCGCTGGCGAAGGTGGCGACATTGGCGGGGACATCATTACGACTGAAAAATATGATAATTTCCATTTGAAACTGGACTGGAAACTTTCCCCGGAGGGTAACAGTGGAATTATGTACCACGTGGTGGAAGCACCTGAATTAAAATCTACGTATTACTCGGGCCCTGAATACCAAATTATCGACGACATAGGATTTCCTGGTGGTGTAACGCCCTACAACTCTACCGGTGCCGATTATGCCATGACTCCGGCGGATACAACGCAAAAAGTACTTTATCCCGTTGGCGAATGGAATAGTTCAGAAATTATCTTCGATAACGGTAAAGTAAGCCATTACCTTAATGGCAAAAAGATAGTTGAATTTACAGCCTGGACAGAAGAATGGAAAGCCAATGTGGCGAATGGAAAATGGAGCAAATATCCTGCTTATGGCAAAGCAAAGACCGGGCACATTGCTTTACAGGATCACGGAAGCTATATTTGGTTTAAAAACATAAAAATTAAAGCGCTATAAACCATGAAAAGAAGAGATTTTATAAAAAACCTGGCTGCATTTAGCTCGGTAACCATCCTGCCCTCATCGGTTTGGGCACTTACAAAAAATGGAAAAATAAGAACGGCTCACATTGGTGTTGGCGGTATGATGGGAATGGCAGATCTTACGTCGATAGCCTCGCATCCCATGGTTGAAGTAACTGCCTTGTGCGATGTGGACTCTAATTACTTAACTGCCGCACAAAAAGCATTTCCCAGAGCAAAAGGCTTTACCGATTACAGGAGAATGTTTGATGCACTGGGCAAGGCAATAGATGCCGTGGTGATTACCACTCCCGACCACACCCACGCTCCTGCCTCGCTGATGGCCATGGAAATGGGCAAACCTGTGTATTGCCAAAAGCCACTTACCCATCACGTATCGGAAGCCAGAGCCATGCGCAAGTATGCCAAAGACAACAACATTATTACGCAAATGGGTATTCAGTGCCACTCCAGCGACATGTACCGCCAGGCCGTTGTTTTGATACAGTCGGGCATTATTGGCAAAATAAACTGTGTGCGTGCATGGTCGCCCAAAAACTGGGGATACGATGGACCTGCTCCATCCGGTAGTGATCCTATACCAAAAACTTTAGACTGGAACCTATGGCTGGGCACGTCCCCGGAAAGACCTTACAAAGAAGGCCTGTACCATCCCGCCAACTGGCGTAAAGTATTGGATTATGGTTGTGGAACATTGGGCGATATGGGTGTTCATATTTTTGATACTCCTTACACGGCGCTCAACCTGGATGTGCCCAAAACTGTTAAAACCAGTTGTCGCAAACCTACCGGTTTCGGTCACCCCGAAAATAACTTAGTGGAATACCAATTCCCGGGAACAGACTATACAACCGATAAATTTAAATGGATATGGTACGATGGACCGGGGGCTCCGGAAAAGCATAAAGATTTGAAATTGCCCAACGATGAAAAATTGCCGGAGCAAGGCGCCATGTTTGTTGGTGAAAAAGGAAATTTATTGTTGCCGCACTGGGATTACCCCAAATTAATTGTGGATGGCAAATACGAGAAAATAGATTTCCCAACACTGGAAAAAGTCGACCACTACCATCAGTTTATCGATGCCTGTTTGGGCAAAGCTGAATGTAGCGCACCGTTCACCTACGGAGCAAAGTTAACCGAGGCTATACTTTTGGGTGTTATCGCCAACCGTTTCCCAAAAAAGAAATTACACTGGGATATAAAAAACGCAAAATTTGCAGAGGCTGAAGCCAATCTTCTTCTGAAAACAAAATATAGAAAGTTTTAATTCAATAAATTTCTCCAACCCGGCACGTATTGCCGGGTTGGGAATTCACTTTTGCAAAAAAGATTAACGTTTCAAATTAAGCATGAAAAATCATTTTATACCCCTGCTTTTAATACTTCTTGTAATATCGTCAGTAAATAAAGCACAGAACATTTACAAACAGAAAAATGCCCCGATTGAAGACCGTATTGAGGATTTGCTGTCGCGCATGACACTGGAAGAAAAAGTAGCTCAAATGCGCATCTTTCATGCCAATAAAGGAATTACCCTCGACAATGATGGAGGTATTCTTTTAACGGAGGATGTTAAAGGAAGATTGACAAACGGGATTGCCGGAATCAAAAACCCGGGAGAACAATATAAGCCCGAGGAGTCTGCTGCTTTGAATAATCAACTTCAAAAATATATTATCGAAAACAACAGGCTCGGTATACCTGCCTTTTTTATCACCGAATCGTACAGTGGCATTGATGCCGAAGGCTGCACCCGTTTTAGCCGACCGATTTCACTTTCGTCAAGTTGGAATACAGAAATTGTAAAAAAGGTATACGATACCATGGGTAAAGAAGCACGTTTGCGAGGCTTACACCTAACTCACTCTCCTGTGGCCGATATTGCCCGCGACCCCCGATTTGGGAGAATGAGTGAAGGATGGGGGGAAGACACCCACTTAACAACGGAAATGATTGTGAGTTCAGTAACCGGAATCCAAGGTGATTACGATGGTTTAAAAAGCACACACATTGGTGCCGTAACCAAGCATTTCGCGGGTTATGCACAGGTTCTAGGAGGCACAAACTTTGCCGCCATGGAAATTTCTCCGCGTACTTTAATCGATGAAATATTCCCTCCCTTTAAAGCGGCTATTCAGCGAGGAAAAACACTCGGGATTATGGCTTCTCATTCCGATATTAATGGTGTAGCCAGTCATTCAAACCCTTGGTTACTAACCGAAATACTGCGAGACGAGTGGGGATTTAAAGGTTATACGGTTTCCGATGCCAACGACATTGCCAGGTTGCATTATTTTATGAAAGTAGCCGAAACGCCTGAAGAGGCTGCTGAGCTTGGTTTAATAGCCGGAATGGACGTGGATCTATACGCCGATGATGCCTATGCTCTTCTTCCGAAAATGGTGGAAAAAAACCCTGAATTGAAACAATACATCGACCGCTCGGTAAGGCGTGTTTTACGAACCAAGTTTATATTAGGTTTATTTGATAATCCTTATACGAATGTAAAACAAGCAAAAAAATCAGTACGAAGCAAGGAGGCGGTTGAGCTTGCCCATAAAGCCGATCTGGAATCTATTATCTTGCTGAAAAATCAGAATCAGACCTTGCCTGTTTCTTCGGAAAAGAAAATTAAAATAGCGTTGGTCGGTCCTGTGCTTGACGAAAGCACCTTGTCTTATTTTGAAGAGATTGCGAATGACAACATCACTTTCTTCACTGAAAAAGGGTATCGTTTAACCAACGAAGTGCGGGGAACTCCTGCCCTAACACCTGAAGAAGATTGTAAAGCTGGAATTACTAAGATTATTGAAACCGCCAAAAATTCGGAAGTCATTATTCTTTTCGCGGGAGGTGATGAATTTACCTCCAAAGAAGCATTTTTTGGTTTTGCCACGGGCGACCGCGACAACATCGACCCGGTAAACTTTCAGGACGAATTATTGATTGAATTAAAGAAACTAGGAAAACCTGTAGTTGTTGTTCTTAAACACCGCCGCACCTTATCTGCTAATGCTATATCGGAATATGCCGATGCCATTTTAGATTGCTGGGAGCTTAGCGAATTTGGCGACAAAGCAGTGGCAAAAATGATTTTTGGTGAAGCAGTACCTTCAGGAAAACTGCCTGTGACGGTTCCTTGCTCCATTGGTCAAATCCCGTTTCACTACAGTCAAAAAGAAATTAATTATAAAAAGGGTTACTTATTCACCCAAAATAGTCCATTATTTCCTTTCGGTTTTGGATTAAGCTATACAACTTTTGAGTTTTCAAATCTACAGCTGTCGGATTCCACACTAACTTCGGAATCAGAATTAACAGTTAAAATAGATGTTAAAAACACGGGGAAATTGGTAGGGAAAGAAGTAGTACAGTTGTATGTAAAAGACCTGATAGGTTCGGTTACCCGCCCCAACAAAGAGCTAAAAGCTTTTATAAAGATTGAGCTTGCCCCCGGGGAAACGAAAACGGTGGAGTTTGCGGTAACACCCCAAATGCTCGAGTTTACCGGGATTGAAATGAAAAAAGTGATTGAGCCAGGTCAGTTTATGATAATGGTGGGAGGTTCTTCAAATGAAGTACTAAAAGCTAATTTCAAGTTTAAAAACTAATTTTAAATGAAAAAAAACAGATTATTAGTAATTACTTGTAGCATTACGGCTCTGCTGCTGATCTTTGGTTACACCGAAAAACAACCCAAGATTCTGATAATCGGCGATTCAATATCGCTGGGTTATACCTCTACCGTAAAAGAAATGTTGAAAGATAAAGCCATTGTTAGCCACAACAAAGGAAATGCGAAACACTCCGGTTATGGATTGGAGAATCTTGAAACTTGGATTCAAAAGGACGATTACGATATTATCCAGTTCAACTGGGGGCTTTGGGATCTGTGCTACCGGCACCCGGAATCGAAAGTGCAGGGAAACCGTGATAAAATAAACGGAACCATAACTTTTTCACTGGAAGAATACGAGCAAAATCTCGAAGCCATTGTCAGGCTTTTAAAGGAAAAAACAAACGCCAAATTAATTTTTGTCACTACTAGCTATGTTCCCAAAGAAGAGGCAGGCCGATTTACAAAAGATGCACGAAAATATAACAAGGTGGCAAAAAAGGTGATGAAAAAGTATTCCGTTCAGGTGAATGATATTTATAAAAAGTCGAAACCGATTCATAAAAAATATGGTCAAGGAAACAACGATGTTCATTACCAGAAAAAAGGATACCAAGAGTTGGGTAAAGTGATTGCCACATACTTGGAGGATGAAATAAGATGAAAGGTTCGTTAAGCAATCAATGTGAACCCTAAAAATAAGTGAATGATACTACAGCAATTAATTTTATCAGTTTTGATCGTCGGGTTAGTTTCTTGTCAATCCGGGAAGAATAAGATTGTAATATCAGGAACTATTAAAGGTGAAAACCCTGGAAAAATTGAATACACCAACCCCATTAACGGAACCTGTAATTGGTGGTTCACAAAATCAATTGAGCCCGACTCGCTTGGCAACTTTAAAATTAACATCAAATCGGATATTCCCCTGTTTTTAAAACTAAGAACAACATATAAAAAGCAGGGAACTATAATTGTAGAACCAGGCAAACAATACAAACTTATTTTTGATACATCAAAAGAAAAAAATGTACTGTCGGTAACCGACGAGAGCTCGGTTATACAGGAAGCTTACGGTAAATTCCCTAACCCATTTCACATCCAGGATGGGGCACGGGAATTTTTACGCGATTCGCTGGCAAGCAGGATTAAAAACACCATTGAACAGCGAAAAACAAGGGAGATAGCTGAAATCGAAAAACATTTTTCCCAAAATACAATCTCAGAAGATGTATTCAACCTGATAAAAACCGACAGGGAGTGTTACTACGATGCAGTTTTGGCAACCACGGCATGGATCAAAAAAATGATGGAAATGCAAGGTCGCAAAAACTCCTTCAACCCTGATTTTGAACAGCTGTGGTATGATGCGTTTCGGCCTGCCCTGTTTAAGAAACCTGAAATTATAAATACGCAGTGGTTTAACTTTTATACCGAATGCTACATCTATTTTCAGGAATATAAGAACGGTAACTTTACCAAAAATAAGTTAGAAGAGTTAAGGAATTTGGATAATACAATAACCTACAGGGTCGAAAAATCTAAAGAATACTTGCCGGCAGAATTTTGCGAGAACTACCTTGCCCATTATTTGTATGAAAAATGTTTTCAGAAAAAATATGAAAAGGAATTAATCGGGTTATTCAATGATTTTAAAACCAACTATCCGGAAAGCGAATACAATTTTTATATTTCTCCATTAATTGACGAGATTGTAAAATTCCATAAAACCGCTGATTTAGACTTCCATGAAAACATTCACTTTGTGGATGAATACGAAAACATCAATACGCTGTCTGAACTTGCAGGTACTTTTACTGAAGGAAAAATTTACGTGGATGTTTGGGCTACCTGGTGCGGACCGTGCAAGGCAGAATTTGAACACAAAGAAGAGCTGAAAAGAATGTTGAATAAATACAACATCCCGGTATTGTACATTTCCATCGACCGCGAGAAAAATTCTGAACGCTGGAAAAATATGATAAAGCACTATGAGCTTGAAGGCTATCACGTGAGGGCAAACAAAGAATTAGCAGAGGAATTAAGAAAGATATTTGACAAAAACGGCTCACTAAGCATTCCTTGGTATATTTTAATTGATGCCGAAGGTACTATTCTTAATAAACGTGCAAGCCGTCCATCAAATCTATCGGCACTGGAAAAAGAAATTAACGAAAAATAATAAGTACGTATGAAAAAAATTGGTATTAACACATTAGTTATTGCGTTTATTATCCTTTTAGGACTTGTTTCATGTCAAACACCCACGAAAAAGGAAGATACCAAACGCCCCAACATCATTTACATAATGACCGATGACCACGGTTACCAGGCTATGAGCTGTTACAACGGGGCGCTGAATCAAACGCCCAACATTGACCGCATTGCCAACGAAGGGGTACTGTTTACCCAAGGTTTTGTAACCAACTCGATTTGTGCGCCCAGCCGTGCCGTTATGCTCACCGGAAAACATTCACATATAAACGGGCACATGAATAACAGCCAGGTGTTTGACGGCAATCAGGTTACCTTTCCCAAACTCCTGCAAAAGGCAGGCTATGAAACAGCCATGATAGGTAAATGGCACCTGGAAAGCGACCCTACTGGTTTCGACTATTGGAACATACTTCCGGGACAAGGCGATTATTACAATCCCGATTTTATTGAAATGGGCACCAAATCGAGAGTGGAAGGTTATGTTACCAACCTGATTACCGATTTCAGTCTCGACTGGCTAAAAAACAGAAACCAGGAGAAACCATTTTGTATGTTGTTGCACCACAAAGCCCCGCACCGCTGCTGGATGCCAGACACGGCTTATCTTGATATGTACAACGACGTGAAATTCCCCCTCCCCGAAAATTTTTACGATGAGTATGAAGGACGCCAGGCTGCCGCAGAACAACGTATGCACATGAAAAACTTTTGCCCGGTAAACGACTTAAAGATGTACGATAAGGAAGGTGAGGTACAAGGACCGTTGCGCAAATATTTTAAACGTCAGATAGACCGGTTGGATGAAAAGCAACGCGCGGCATGGGACAAAGCCTATGAAAAGGAAATTGAATACTACAAAAAGACCAAGCTGGAGGGTAAAGAATTGTTGGAATGGAATTACCAGCGCTACCTGGAAGATTATTTGCGCTGCATTGCCTCGGTTGACGATAATATTGGCCGGGTGCTCGATTACTTGGACGAAAGCGGTTTGGCGGAAAATACACTGGTGGTTTACACCTCGGACCAAGGTTTTTATTTGGGCGAACACGGCTGGTTCGACAAACGTTTTATGTACGAAGAATCGTTTCGCACACCACTGCTGATGAGACTACCGTCCATCGTAAAAAAGGGTAAAATAAACCAACTGGTACAAAATATTGACTTCGCCCCAACCTTCCTTGATTTGGCGGGCGTGCAAATTCCCGAGGCCATTCAGGGCGAGTCGCTGGTTCCATTATTAAAAGGTGAAGCAGGAAATTGGCGCGATGCGCTTTATTACCATTATTACGAATACCCCGGCCCTCACTCGGTAAAACGCCATTACGGAGTAAGAACCGACCGTTACAAACTCATCCATTTTTATAACGATGTTGATCAATGGGAGCTGTACGATCTGCAAGAGGATCCTAACGAGGTTAACGATCTTTATGGCAAAAAAGGTTATGAGAAAATTACACAAACCTTGTTTAATAAATTGATCGATTTGCAAAAACAGTATAACGACACCACTGTGTCGGAAGTGCATTTAAACTAGTTAAATCATGATTAATTCATCGGGTGACCAACGGTTTTGTAAGGGATCCACCCGATGAATGGATTCTTAAAAAAAGCAAGATGACAATAAAAAAAGCAGTACTTACATTTTTCTTAACCATTTTCGTTGTTTTCTTTTGCCTGGGTCAAGACCAAAAGACACGCCCCGTAAAACTTTTTATATTAGGCGGTCAGTCAAACATGGACGGCTGTGGAAAATCGGAAGAACTACCCGATGCTTACAAGGTTCATCCCCACAACACCATGACCTGGGACAACAAAAAGAAAACCTGGGTATCCTTGGGAACCGATTCTTTTGCAGAAAGACGCAAATATAAATTTGGTCCTGAAATTGCTTTCTCGCATTTATTGGCGGAAAAATACCCGGATTATACCATTGCCATTGTTAAAACCTCGGCTGGGGGAACTAAGCTATGGAAACACTGGCTGCCCAATCAGGGAATGTACAGTCGTTTTCTTCAGAATATGGAAAATGCCATGCAGCAACTTGCCGATAGCGGTGTTGTGTGCGAAATAGACGGCATGCTATGGATGCAAGGCGAATCGGATGCTGAAACCATTGAATGGGCCAATGCGTACGAAAAGAACCTGAAGATACTTTTTGAGGATGTACGTGAACAAACCAAAAAAGACGAACTTCCGATTGTTATGGGACGTATTTCTATTGGCTTGCTGAGAGAAACACCCTGGACTTTTGACTACACCGAAAGAGTGCAGATAGCACAAGAAAAAGTAGCTGCGGAGGACGAGAATGTTTTTATCATCAACACGGATAAAATTAAAACCCTGAAAGACAACACCCACTTTAACAGCGAGGCTCAAATCTGGCTGGGCAAAAGAATGGGTAAGATCATGATCCGACAAATCAAAAAAAATAAACAATAAAAAAGATAAAAGGTCGTGTTGGGTAAATAAACAAAAGCGTGCTCAACATGACGGGCAATCAATACAACCTAATTGTTATCCTTTTAATATATAACCTATATCCCTTATTGATTTTTTTAACAGCAGCCTTGATCCTACTTATTATTATTATTTTAGTAAGTGCTCATTTTTTCTGTATCAGAGAGATTGTGTTCAGTCGTCATCTTACTATTTGTAATTATATATCCTATATTTACGAATATTTATTATTATTATTCAGTTTTTAGTAATTATTTTGCATTTATTATTCAAATAACATACTTTCGAATACTATATTAATATGTACATTTAAATATTGTTTAACCATTAACTAATCGCAATAATTTGGCTTTTAAAAACATTACAAATGAATTAAAAATTTAGACCACTTAACTTATCCCGCGATTTACAATCAGCAACAAAGGGACAGAACCTTTTCTTACTGCATTGGAAACGATTTAACTTAGATTTTTAAACGAAAAACTTTTATTTATGAAAAAAAAATGGTCATTTTTTGGACGTTCTCCTGAGGTATCAAAACAGCTATTTAAAAAGTTTGCAATTACCTTATTTTTATTACTAACGATTCAGATTACAAATGCTGGCGCTCAAAAATCAATTACCGGTGCTGTTGTTGATGATACCAGGCAACCACTGCCGGGAGTTTCCGTTATAATAAAAGGTACAAGTATCGGTACCGTAACCAGTACCGAAGGAATCTACAACATCTCCAATGTTCCGGAAGATGCAATACTCGTGTTCAGCTTTATCGGTATGACTTCACAGGAAGTTGTTGTTGGCACACAAACAACCATCAACGTAACCATGTTATCCGATTACATTGGCATTGAGGAAGTGGTTGCCGTTGGTTATGGAACCAAGAAAAAAATAAATCTCACAGGCGCTATATCCGTTGCGGGTAGCGAAGAGTTAGAAGCCCGTCCGGTAGCCAATGTGCAACAAGCTTTACAGGGCGTTGTCCCTAACCTTACAATCACAACATCATCAGCTACAGGCGAGCCTGGAGCAGACATGGCAATGAATATCAGGGGACTAACATCTATTGAAGGGGATAGCGAACCCTACGTGTTGGTTGATGGTATCCCGATGGATATAAACGACATAGATCCCAACGACATAGAGTCTATTTCGGTATTAAAAGATGTTGCCTCAACTGCTATTTATGGTGCAAGGGCCGCGTACGGGGTAATTCTAATTACCACTAAAAATGGCAAAGCCAATAGTGGTATTAAAGTAAGCTATTCATCAAATTACGCCATTACTTCCCTTATTAATATGCCTAAAAATGCCGATCCTCTTTCTTTTGCATACACAATGAACGAGGCCAGGGAAAATTTAGGGAGTTCACCGTATTACAGCGACGAAAAGCTGGAGTGGATTGCAATGAATATGAAAGAACCAGGAAGTGCCCCTGAAGTGCTCGAAAGCAGCAACGGTTTAACCTGGAATTTGGGAACCGACGGCCTAAACGCTTCGGCAGCTACCGATTGGCATTCAATTATTTTTAAAGATTATAGTTCCAGAACGAAACACAACCTGAATTTGTCGGGCGGAAATGAAACCTTAAGGTATTATTTATCTGGCGGTTTTTATGATGAAAAAGGACAATTAAAACAGGCCGATGACTTCTTTAAACGATACAATATTGATGGAAAGATAAATGCAACCATAAATGACTGGATGAAGCTTTCTTTCTTAACCAAATATAAATATGTAGAGGAGGAATATCCTGAACACAAAACTTTAGGAAGGTCGTTTATTATGTTGCTCACGACCAGACTTAAGCCTACCAAGCCGGCGTATTACCCCGGCACGGAAGTATGGACTGGTAGAATTGGTGATATGGAAATGAACAAAACCAATAACATTGAAAGACAATTGGTGCTGTCCCCAAGGATAACTCTGGAGCCTGTAAAAAACTGGGTTACGAATATTGAAGTGAATTACAGGACGAACGACAACCGCAAACAGGCTGTATTTCCGCGAATTCCATATGCCATTCCCGACGGAACCGGAGGTTCAACAGTTCTGTATTCAAGTTCAGAAAATACGGAATACAGAGACTATATGTATTCCAACAACTACTTTTCCCCAAATATTTATACGGAATATTCAAAAGCTGTAGGTAGCCATAATTTTCATGTCTTAGGTGGTTATCAGCACGAGGTTTACAACTACAACAACCTATTTGCTACTGCAGCTTATTTATTAACCGATGAAATTCCTTCATTGAGCACCGCTGTTGGAGAGAAAACAATAACTGACGGACTAGGGCACTGGTCAACTCAAAGTGTTTTTGGACGCTTTAATTACAATTTTGCAGAGAAATATTTGATTGAGTTCAATGGTAGGTACGATGGCTCGTCAAAGTTCGAAAACGGTGAACGTTGGGGCTTCTTCCCTTCTGTATCAACTGGCTGGATTGTTTCAAAAGAGAATTTTTTCCCTTTGAAGGACGCTGTGAATGTATTTAAATTAAGGGGTTCCTATGGTTCTGTGGGAAACCAGAATGTTAGCAATTATTTATATATCCCAACCATGTCTGTCGGATTGTCAAACTGGTTGTTTAGTGGTGAACAATTATGGGGAGTTGGCAGTCCAGACATTGAAAGCATCAACTTAACCTGGGAAGAAGTAAAGACCATGGATTTTGGATTCGACCTACAAACCTTAAACAACAGGTTAGGCGTCAACTTTGATTGGTATGAATCAAAAACCACCAATCTTGTTGGTCCGGGAAAAGAACTTCCCGAAATCTTAGGTACTGACGTTCCGAAAATAAACGAAGGAGAAGTAACTACCCGCGGATGGGAAATTGAAATCTCGTGGAAAGACAGAATCAAGGATTTTTCATATAACATAAGGGCTGTTTTATCGGATTATCAAAGTGAAATTACCAACTATAATAATCCTACAAAAATTTTATCTTCTTATTATGAAGGGCAAAAGCTAAATGAGATTTGGGGTATGGAAACCGACGGTTTTTTCCAGTCAGAATTGGAAGTGGATACTTGGGCACTCGACCAAAGTGATATCTATTCGGGCGCATGGGCTCCGGGCGATTTAAAATATGTAGACCAGGATGGCGATGATGCCATTACCATAGGAGACAATACCAAAGACAACCCGGGAGATAAAAAAGTAATTGGTAACAGCACCCCAAGATTCCAATTTGGATTAAACGCCAATGCTTCATGGAAAGGATTCGATTTCTCATTCTTAATTCAGGGAGTTGGCAAAAGAGATCTGGACTTAAGAGGCTTAGGAACTTTCCGTGGCCCCAGTAACGGACAATTACACGCCAATGTATATACAGAACACCTGGACTACTGGCGAGATGACTCTAGCCCATTGGGAGCCAATCCTGATGCTTATTTCCCTGCACCCTATGTTGTATTTACAGGCCAAAACGACAAAAATTACCGTTACCCTACAACACGTTTCCTTCAAAACGGTGCTTATGTCAGGTTAAAAAACGTTCAGGTGGGCTATACTATACCAAAACTAATAACCGAGAAAGTTAAAATTTCCAATGCCAGAATTTATCTATCGGGCGAGAATTTGTTAACGTTTACCGATTTAATGATTTATGATCCGGAAGCATTTAATGGAAGACAAGGGCGCGTAGGTGACCAATATCCGTTAAGCAGAGCATTTTCACTAGGTTTAGATATTAGTTTCTAAAAAGTGAATAATGAGTTCTTACAATACAGAACAAGTTACATTAAATGCAATTTTTTATTTAAAATAGAATGAAATGAAAAAAATAATATATACACTATTTCTATTTACTGCAGCAGGACTAATATTCAATTCCTGCACAGAAGATATCTTAGACAAAACTCCCTTGGATGAGATTTCTGATCCCGATTTTTGGAAAACAGAGAATGACTTACAACTTTATTTAAATAATTTATATCCATCCGTATTTTCAGGCTGGGGGGCCTCTGGGCAGGCACCTTCACCAGACCTTGGTACAGACATTATCCTGGAATCAGACTTATGGTATGGCAGCTCATATACTGCACGCTTAGACGGAACAACTACTGTCCCTGCATCAGGCGGCGGATGGAGCTGGGATGATGTTCGTGATGTAAACTATTTCCTTGAAAACGCCGACCAGGCTGAAACAGGCAACTTAAAGGATCATTATATTGGAGAAGGCTATTTTATTAGAGCATGGAATTATTTCAACTTACTAAAAAAGTTTGGGGATCTGCCAATAGTAAAATCAGTGGTAGATGTAGATGACGATGAGATTTTATATGGTTCCAGAAGCTCTCGTTCCGACGTGGTTGACTTTATCATTGAAGACCTTGATATGGCCATTGCCAAAATGGAATATGCTTCCGAAGCCGGTGCTTCAAGGCTCAACAAAGATATTGCCAACTTATTTAAAGCCAGGGTATGTTTATATGAAGGCACATGGGAGAAATACCATGCAGAAACCGTTTTCGCTGGCGATACCGATGGAACCAAATATCTGGAACTTGCAGCCGAAGCAGCCAAAAGTGTTATGGATGCCGGAAATTATTCATTGGTAACCGGAGATACCGAAAGGGCTTATTATAATCTTTTTGTACAGACCGATTACAGTAGCAATTCAGAAGTACTGTTCTACAAACATTACGATTACCTTACTTATGGTATCCAGAATTCATTGTGGAACCACCCAAATGCCCAGGGGATAACACAAGAAATGTTTTCGAACTATCTGTGTGCTGATGGTTTACCTTATGCTGTAAGTCCCCTATTTAAAGGTGATTCTACATTAGCTGTTATAGAAACAAACCGCGATCCAAGGTTAGACCAATCGCTTATTGTTACCGGCGAGTTAGATTATGTTTCCCTGAATGGCGACTCTGTGTTTTACGATATCCCTTATATGGTTTGGGACCCAACAGGCTACGAACTAAAAAAGTTTCGGACAGAATGGTTAGATGCATCACTTAACAATCGTACAAGAGACATTGGTTTTATTCATTTCAGGTATGCAGAGGCTCTCTTAATTTATGCTGAAGCAAAGGCTGAGTTGGGAACCATTACACAAAGCGATATAGATTTGACTATTAATCAATTAAGAGACAGGGTAGGGATGCCACATTTGAACATGGCTTCGATTACGGTGGATCCAAACTGGCCTGATTATGGCAACACCTTGAGTGATGTTTTATATGAAGTTAGAAGAGAACGTGTTGTTGAATTGTTTGGAGAAGGCTTCCGTTTCGACGACTTAATGCGTTGGAGAGCACATAGCCTGATTGTAGGAAAAAGATTCACGGGCACCTTGTATACCGATGAAATCGAGGCTGAATATCCTGGTTTGAAAGTAAACGACGAAGGTTACCTGGATCCTTTCAGGGACATCTTAAACACCGGATATTATGGATTTAATTCAGAGAGAGATTATTTACTTCCGTTACCGACCAACGAATTGACAAAAAATCCTAACCTGAGCCAAAATCCAGGTTGGTAAATATTGTGTATTTATTAATTGACCATTTTTTTTAAAGAATGAATGGACTGGTTTTACATTACTTTAAAACCAGTCCATTTTCTTGTTGTTATTACACATTCAGAAAAATGATTAAGTTATATTGCAAAAACCTTTTTTCAATTCAAGATGAGTACACATAAATTGCTTTTACTATTGTTTTTTGCTTATTTTTATTTCCCTTCATACGGCCAAAATAACTTGTTTACCCGACAGGACTCGCTTCGGGGCAGCATAACTCCTGAACGCGAATGGTGGGATTTGACTTATTATCACTTATCCGTTAAGATAAATCCGGCGGACAGCAGCTTTTCCGGAACTAATAAAATAGGTTACCGTGTCAACAAATCAAAGCAATTAATGCAAATCGACCTGCAGCCGCCAATGAAAATCACCCGGGTTGTCCAGGAACAAAACGAGTTGGAATATGGAAGGGAAGGAAATGCATGGTTTATTGAGCTGAAAGCTCCTCAGCGACAAAACGACATACAGTATTTGGATGTTGAATTTAGCGGCAAGCCACAAGTCAGTAAAAAACCCCCGTGGCAAGGTGGTGTGAGCTGGGGCAGGGACAAAAACGGCAAACCGCTTATTGTTACGGCTAATCAGGGCGATGGCGCCAGCTTATGGTGGCCCTGCAAAGACCATCCCTACGACGAGCCGGACAGCATGTTGATTAGCATTACGGTTCCGGAACCTTTAATGAATGTTTCAAACGGACGACTAAGGAACCTGGAGCACCATAACGATGAAACCAATACTTCGCATTGGTTCGTATCCAATCCAATTAACAATTACGGAGTAAATATCAATGTGGGCGATTACGTTCATTTTAGCAATGTTTACGAAGGCGAAAAAGGCGATTTAGACTGCGATTACTGGGTGCTTCCGTATAACCTTAAAAAAGCGAAAAAGCAATTTAAGCAGGCTCATTTAATGCTGGAAGCTTTTGAGCACTGGTTTGGTCCTTACCCGTTTTACGAAGATGGCTACAAGCTGGTGGAAGTTTCCTATCCAGGTATGGAACACCAGAGTTCGGTCACCTACGGAAATGGCTATAAAAATGGTTACGGAGGACGCGATGTGAGCCGAACCGGATGGGGTGATAAATTTGACTTTATCCTGGTTCACGAATCGGGACATGAATGGTTTGCCAACAGTATTACCAACTGGGATGTAGCCGACATGTGGATACACGAAAGTTTTATTGCCTACTCTGAAAGTTTATTTGTCGATTACTTTTGGGGAAAAGAAGCCGGTGCAACCTACTGCCGTGGCACTCGATTGAACATCAAGAACGACCGTGCCATCATCGGGCAATATGATGTAAATAGCCAGGGATCGGGCGATATGTACGCCAAAGGAGCTAACATGCTGCATACCATTCGCCAGATTGTTAACGATGACGAAAAATGGAGACAGATGCTGCGCGGGCTAAACCAGGAATTTTATCACCAAACAGTGAGGTCGGAACAAGTTGAGAATTATATCTGCCAAAAAAGTGGACTTGACCTGAAACCGGTGTTTGATCAATACTTAAGAGACACGCGGATTCCTACATTTGAATATGCTTTGCTTGGTGATGAAATGCGCTACCGTTGGGCAAATTGCATCGGTGGTTTTCAAATGAAAGTTGCCGCTTATATAAATGGGGAAATACACTATTTAACCCCAGGCACAACTTGGCAGAACCTGAAAAAAGAACAGCCCATAAAGACGGTTGAAATGGATAAAGATTTTTATACAGCGGTTTTTAAAATTTTACACCTTGATACCAATAAATAAGCAATTACTCTGATAAATTCATTAGCCATGGCTTTAAAAAAAAATGCTATTTGCAACACACATGGCTGATAGCACTTTATCACCCGCCTAAAGTTGTATGTACACCATATAATTCAAATACATTTAAAATCTCTTGTTCTCTTTCTACAGATAGCGCTTCCATATCTCCCTTGTCATAATCGACACCCAGGTTCCGGTACTTTTTTTCGGCAATGTTATGAAACTTCAACAAGTTAACCGTCGGTTTTTGACCCGGTAAGGCAGCAATAAAACGTGCCGAATCCAGGATGTTCTTGTCGTCATCGTTAACGCCTTTTATCAGAGGTATTCGGATATTAAAATTGGCACCGGTAGTTGCCAGCATTTTTAAATTCTCAAGGATTAATTCATTATGAACGCCTGTCCATTTCTTATGTTTGTCGGAATCCATCATTTTTAGATCGTACAAAAAAAGATCGGTTCTTTTGGCTATGTTTAATAAGACGTCGGTTTTAGCATAACCGGAAGTATCTATACAACGATGTATTTCTTCCTGTCCACAGGCGTCTAATACAGGCAGTAAAAACGCGTGGTGCATGAGGGGTTCTCCACCCGAAAAGGTAACACCTCCTTGGGAGGTGTCCATTAACAGGGTTTCTTTTTTTATCAATTGCATTACCTGGCTTGTAGTCTTCGCTTCACCGACTATCTCCATTGCTTTTGTGGGGCATACCTCCGCACAATCTCCACCTAATTGGCACAAATCATTGCCTACAATGCCTGGCCCGGTAAGTTCCAAGGCATTAACCTTACATGCATTAACACACTCCTGACATCCGATGCACTTATCAAAAGCATACATCCGTTCCGCCTTCCGGCTTTGACTTTCCGGATTATGGCACCATTTACAACGGAGCGGACACCCTTTCAGAAAAATAGTGATCCTGATACCCGGCCCGTCGTTAATGGCATATCGTTTAACATCGAAAATTAGGGTTGAATTTTTCATAACACCTAAGCTATCTTAAAAAGATTCATTCTCCGTACGGTCAATCACCTCCTGCTGAAGATCTTCGTTCATATCGTTAAAATAATCGCTGTATCCGGCCATGCGCACCAACAAATCTTTATAATCTTCCGGATTTTTTTGAGCCGCCCTTAATGTAGCCGTATCAACAATGTTAAACTGAATATGGTGCCCTCCCAAAGTGAAATAACTTCTGATTAGCTTACCCAACTTGTTTATATCCTCCTCCTTTTTTAATAAGCTCGGAAGAAAACGCTGGTTTAACAATGTTCCGCCCGAACGAGTATGATCCAGTTTTGTCAGCGAGCGGATTACAGCTGCCGGTCCATTGATGTCGCAACCATGCGATGGCGAGGTTCCGTCGGAAATAGACTTCCCTGCCAATCGCCCGTTGGGTGTTGCCCCCATCACCTTACCAAAATAAATATGGCAAGTGGTTGATAGCATATTCAAGTGGTATTTCCCTCCTTTTATATTGGGTTTGCCATCAATGGCTTGAATTAAATCGTTGTATACTTTCAATGCAATATCATCTGCATAATCGTCGTCGTTTCCAAAAAACGGTGTTCTGTTCACAATCCGCTGGCGCAGCACCTCTTCTCCGCTAAAATTATTGGCCACGGCACTGAGTATCCGTTCCATATCAAATGTTTTGTTTTCGAACACATGATATTTTAAAACAGAAAGGCTGTCGGTAACCGTACCTAAACCGGTACACTGAATGTAGTTTGTATTGTACCGTGGACCCGCATTGTAATAGTCTCTCCCTTTTGCGATACAGTCATCGATCACTACCGATAAAAAAGGCGCTGGAGAATACTTGGCAAACATGGTATCTATATAATTGCTCACCCTCATTTTCTGATCAACCACATAATTCAACTGCTTTAGAAAAGCGTTATATAAATCTTCATAAGTATTGAACTCCATTGGGTTGCCCGACGTGCAACCAACAAATTTCCCGGTTACAGGATCAACACCGTTATTCAAGGTAATTTCCAATATCTTTGGGGTATTAAGATACCCGGTCAACACATAGGCTTCCTTACCAAAAGCACCTACTTCGATACAACCACTGCATCCGCCCTCACGCGCATCTGTCAAAGATTTCCCCTGGGAAAGCATCTCGGTTATATAAGTTTCCGGACTAAATACTGACGGATAACCGTGCCCTTGCCTGATAACCTTACATGCTGCTTTTAAAAACTTATCCGGTGTCTTATGACTGATATGCACCGATGATCCCGGTTGAAGCAGGTGAAGCTCCTCAACCACCTGGAGCATGATATACGAAACCTCGCTAACACCATCGGATCCATCGGTTTTAAGTCCGCCTATATTAATGTTGGTAAAATCGTTATAGGTACCACTTTCCTTTGCCGTGATTCCTACTTTGGGCGGTGCAGTTTGGTTGTTCACCTTAATCCACATGCACGAAATTATTTCTTTCGCCTCATCGCGTGTCAAGGTGCCCTCAGCTATTTCTTTTTCGTAAAAAGGAGCTAGGTGTTGGTCGAAATGCCCCGGGTTCATCGCATCCCAACCATTCAATTCGGTAATGGTTCCCAGATGAACGAACCAGTACATTTGCACAGCTTCATGAAAGGTGCGGGGAGCATTGGCCGGAACCCAACGGCACACTTCCGCAATTTTCAACAATTCTTTTTTTCGCTTAGGGTCATTTTCTGTTTTTGCCTTCTCCTCGGCCAAATTAGCGTGGCGCTCTGCAAAGACGATAGCTGCATCACAAGATATATCCATGGCTTTCAGCTCCTCGGCTTTGTCATTCGCGGCTGCATCGTTCAGGTAATCCAATGAATCGAGGTGAGCTTTTATTTCCTGCTTAAAATCGAGCATACCTCTTTTATATATTTTACCATCTAGACATGTATGCCCCGGAGCACGTTGCTCCATAAACTCGGTAAACAATCCGGCTTCGTAGGCATTCTCCCATTCTGCGGGCACATGGCTAAAAATGCGTTCGCGCATTGTTCTTCCTTTCCAATAAGGAATCACTTCTCTGGCGTAAGTATCTATATCTGCCTGGCTAATGGTATACGGTTGCTGTTCACGCGTATTCAACACGTGAAAATCGTCCACACTATGGCAGGTCAGTTCAGGGAATGTGGGTACCGCTTTAGGCTCTGGCCCCCGTTCTCCAACAATGAGTTCATCGTCGCCTAAGTATAACGTCTTTTTCTGGCAATGATCCAAAAAAGTCAAAGCTCTTAATACCGGGATAGAATGTTTCCCATAATGTTTTTTATAAAAGTCGGTTTGATGCAAAGCCCTTTCGATAGAGATGCTCGGTTTTGCCTTGAAACTCAATTCGCGCAAATGTTTTATCCTGAGGTTCATACCAGGACCTATCTCACTTTTTAAAGGCGCATAGAAATTACCCTGAACGGAAGCTGCCCGCTCTGCCGTTTTGTTCGTTTCTTGTTTTCCAAGTAATTCTTTAATGGAAGCTACCCCGGTTTCACTGGGATGCGTTTTATCATTATTTGTTGTTGTCATTATTATGGTATCTGAGGTGTAATGATTTACACAGCTTTAGTGGACTATGAAAACATCTTACATGTAATTACAGAAGATTTGTGCGAAAACCGCAAAGGAGGATTACAATCAAAAAAACGAAAGCAAGCAATATTCTTTAACGTCATATTACAAACAAGAATATTCTAATAGTAGAACATCAGGCATTCATATAAACAGCGATAGCCTTTGATTATGTTGTAATGTATGTTCATATATTGCACATGAATAAGATACCCAAATATCGCACTTTTTCCAGTGAATTACAAATCAGTTATTTTTTTGTTGGATACATTTATATTAAAATTTAATCAAGAAGCATTATTGCTTAACCTACATCAAAAGAAGATCTATTTATCTGCAAATCTATTCAGTAACTCCCCAATCTTTGTTTGGAATTGGCCCCATCTCAAAAACTAATTTTCCACCTTTCATTAGATCGTTATGATGTAACCAACTTACTTTGTATGGTGTTCCATTTAAGGTAGCCGACTGAATATACATGTTCTCCCTTGAATTGTTATTGGCAATGATTGAAAAGGTTTTACCATTCCCCACATTAATATCTACTTTATTCAGCACCGGACTGCACAGTTGATAAATAGGATCGCCAGGACAAGCAGGATAGAAACCCATTGCGCCAAATACGTACCATGATGAAACTTGTCCACAATCATCATTTCCGGGAAGGCCCCCTACATCATTAAAAAAATACTTTGCCAACATGTCGCGGACTACTTTTTGCGTTTTCCAGGGTGTGCCGATAAAATTATACATATATGGTGCATGCATCGAGAATTCATCGCCAACGTAATACATGTCCTTCTTGAAAAAGTCATCCAGATAAGCTTCCAGTTCTTTTTCGCCACCCATAAAATCAGCTAAGCCGGGAACATCGTGAGGAACTAATAAAGTATGGTTCTTATAATACACCTCTGTATCATGATCTGTACCTTGTGCCCAAACACTAATACTTTTATCGTAAGGAGGCAGCCACTCGCCATTTAATTTTTTTCCACGAACCAAACCTGTTTCACTATCTAAAACATTTATGTATCGCTTCGAACGCATCATAAACTCATTGTAATAGTCTTCTTTACCCATACCCTTAGCCATTTGAGCTATACAATAATCATCGTAAGAAAACTCTAGGGTTCTAGCAACTGGTTCCCCATAAAATCCGAAAACATCTGCAGGTACGTAGCCTATGTCATTGAAGTACTCTATTCCTACGCGACCAGAGAAACCACGGTTTCCCTTTTCAGTCGCGTTTTTCAACATCGCCTCAAAAGCCAATTCTGTATCAAAACCTCTTATACCTTTGACATAAGCGTCGGCAACAACTGCATCGGCATGCGTTCCCATCATAATGCTTCGATACCATGGATTCGGCCATTTTGGCAACCAACCACCTTCACAATAGGCATTTAACATTCCGTTGATAATGTCTGTCGTTTCTTGAGGTTTCACAATCACCCAAAGTGGATGCAACGAACGGAACGTATCCCAGATCGATAAGTCGGTGTACATCTCGCCTTCATGGACCTGATAATCAAACGGGCTGAAATATCTGCCTCCTTCATTCAGGTTACGTGGATTCACAAAACACTTGGTTAAGGCGGTATAAAAGATGGCTTTATCATCCTCGGTGCCTTCTGCCTGAATCATGTTTAACTCCTTATCCCAAATTGCAGCACCTTTAGCAACAGCCTTATCAAAATTAAAATCAGGAAACTCTTCTTCCATATTAGCTCGAGCCTGCGCAATATCAATCAAAGAAGTACCCACTATCATTTTCACTTTCTCCTGATCCTCAGTCGCAAAAGTAACATAAACAGCATTACCGTCCGCTCCTTTAAGTGCCAGTTGAGAACCCTGGTTTGGATCAGTTTTTACTGGTTCGGCGCATCTTAAATGCATCTCGGTTGTACTGGAACCATCGTAATACTCAATGCGTATTTCGTATTTCTCCCCTTTTGTAAGGTTCACGTTGTGCACATTGGTTCCGGTTGCCCGATACATCCATTGATCAATTACCATTTCGTCATTGATATACATTCGCGTACCATCTTTGGTGGTTAATTCGAATGTGTGTTCTCCGGATAGCCTTGCCACAAGTGTACCGGAATATCTTGCCGAAAAGAAATCGGCCACAACACCTTCGGCAGGTTCTTTCAACCAATTGTAGTTCAACTTAGAATATTTTACCACTACTTCAGGTTTACCCTTCAATTTATCATTATTAAAATACTCCGCCGTAAAACCATCAGGTACTAGCCCGGTATCAACCACATTGGGCAGTAAATCTATATGGTGAACTTTAAAAGGCTTATCGAATTTGGCTACGAAATGATTTTGGAAGTGACCTGCAATTACTGAATATCCCTCAATTTCGTTTCTATCCGGAATAACTTTATAGTTCCCCGGAACAAAAACACCATCAATTAATACTGACAATGATTCTGATTGGGGAAAAGTAAACTGAAAAAAAGCCGTTTTCGCAGCAGCAGTTAATTCTGCCTTAATAGAGTAGTCATCCAACTGTACCGAATAATAGTGAGGTTTCGCCGTTTCACTATCGTGATTAAATTTTGATGCACGGGCATTGGCATCAATTTTCACTTCACCAGTCATTGGCATAATGCACATAGCACCCCAATCGCCAACTACTGCACCGTTCGGGTAACGCGTACCTCTAAATCCCTGTATTTTATCCTGGTCGTACCAATATGGAACAGGAACTGTAACTACCCGGTGAGTCCAAACCGCAGTTTGCGGTGTCCAATGCGTTAAAGCCGACGGATTACCAACAATAGGCGAAACATACCCCATCGGTTCCTCCACCTCAGTGACCGTAATATCGGCAATACTTGCCGCACTGCCTACTCTTGTATCTACATAGGATAATTTTGAGTTTTTACGCCACCGCTCTCCTTTTTTTAATGATATAGTACACCCAAAAAAAATCACACTTAGCGTTACCATCGATAACGCTTTTTTAATCGTTCCGTTCATGTTATTATAGTTTTTTGGTAAAGACGCTAATTCTCAAAGTGAAATAATCTCCAAATTAAGTTCGAAGCAACATATCCCTTTGAACCCGCCATATGCATTAGAAATTCTATTACACATTGAAATTACTTTAAAACAAGCCCTTCGTTGCATCACTTCAACTCACCAGAACGATGCTCCCGAAAGTAATCGGGAAAAGTGATGCCTCGTTTCAGTAATGCCTTGTTTTATTGTTCTTGCAATGCTCATGACGAACCTCCAATACATAATCCGGGTTGAATTTAACAACCTTGACGCCATGGTTTCTGAAAATTTGAACTGCCAAAAAAAATGCTCCTTGAAAATATCCAAGAAGCATTCTAACTAGTCCTACATCATTTCAACAATTTATCCTTCCATAGATTTTTCCAATTCACGTGCATGAATCAAAAACTCCTCAACATTCATCTCTTTAAAGTAGATTAAACCATGGCTGGCCCTAATACTTGGATTTTCATTGGTATAGAAATAATCTTTACCTAACAGGTACTGAACATTTTCCAGTTGCTCTACCCAGATGTTTTTAGCCAAAGTACTGAACTTGCCATCCAGTTCATAACTAGGGAACGAAGCATTCACCTGGCTCAGGTAACAATCACTAAATGATTTATCCAGCACATCCATCGCATTCAGACTAACAGGTACCATGACATTGGCATCGGATGGTGCAAACTTGAACCACACATTACGATAGCCCCAAATTCGCAGGGTGCTTAGGTCTTCCTCTTTATTCCAAGCCCTGATAGCTTCGGCAATAGCCTGGAGTACTTTGTAATGTGTATCCGGACCGCTTCCTTCAGGGTCTAATGCCAAACTGATTACGGTTGGCTTTTCTTTTTTGAATTCTTCAAGAATAGGTGCTACATCACGCTCTCTATTGGGTTGTTCTGTAAAAATATCACCGGTATAAAACCCTAAACGAAGATGGCGAACATTCTTAACCTGAACACCCGAATGTGCCCAAACCAATTCTTCTTCGAACTCGCGAATCATACCTTTTAATTTCTGTATTTTTGGTGGATTTTTTTGCCCATCGTAACTTTCGCGTATATTGGAAAGAATGGCATTGATGCTATTTCTTAGTCCATCATAATCTTTCACTTCCCAAATCTGAACGATAGCCCTTACCACTCTGTGACAAAGCCCCCTTACTCTTTCCAAAGGCTCATCGGATGCTACATTTAACAGGAAGTGGTATACATCTTTATCCCACTTAAATTTATAACCGGACTCAAAAAAGTCAGGAAACTCAATCATTTGAATCCTTCCTTGATCGAGTAGATTCTTAGTATAATCGAGCGTTTCTGTCACAAAACTGTTTGTTACTGCCGTAAACCCTGAAGTAAGTACTGAGAAGATAGACTTATTGGATTTCTCCCTCAGGGTACGATTTACATGTGGTTGAATTCCTAACTGAATATCATCATGGTGTGGGCCAGTATGATAAAAAACCTGATTCTTTTCCGGCTCTAGCCCTTTGTAAATTTTAGCCTGTACCGAATCGATCACTTCCTGCACGGTATCCAATGACAAGTCAGGAATTAAACTACAGTAAGGATCTGATTTTAAATCGGAAAGTTCTAATTTGGGGCCGTATTTATTAACTCGCTTACACAGATCGATAATGGCTCTTTCTTTTTTTTCCTGCGTCCACTCTCCTGTTCGGTAATAAGCATCAATACTATCGTCAAGTTTAACTCCAGAACTTTTGGTAATATAGAACCTGCTGTTTGGAAGATTCTGCAATACTGTTGCCGGATATAAAACCGAAGGATCACTTTCGAGAGCATTTTTCACCACTGGTGCCTTCGCTTCTCCTGCAGCAAATATCAATGCCACTGCTTCCTTGTTGTAGGTTATTGATTCAAGACCGATGGAGATCACAAGTCGATTTTTGGAGATTTCTATCCCCCCCAAATCGCCTGCCGCCTGCGCCTGAGTTTCGAAGTTTGTTTTGGTAAGGCGTGTGGTCGAATAATGATCAGACCCCCGGGTGTTAAAAGCAATATGTCCATCGGGACCTATTCCTCCAAGAAAGAATCCTATTCCCCCTTTTTCCCTGATTTTACGCTCGTATTTAACACACCAGTCGTCAATCATAAAGATAGACGCCTGTTGTTGCTTTTCTTTTTTAGTTTTTGCTTCGCGATAACGCAATGACAAATCAACAATACTATCCGGGAAAACCTCTGAAAAGGGTTTCCCTTCGGCCAATGGAATTTCGTCGCAATTAATCAGCAAGGCACGTTCCGGGTCCAGCCCAAAACCTTTGATGTAATATTCATTTACATAGTGGTAAAAACTGTTTTTTTGAGTAGAACTGATTGGATAAAACTCGTCAATCTGCACAAAGTGCAACTTGCTTAAATCGGGTTTCTTTTCCACTTTTAACCCATTCTCCTCCCTAATCTTTTTACCTTTAGCGTTGTTCCAGTTTTCCAGCAGGTATTGTGTCCAACGGATAAAGTATTCAGGGGTTTTACCGGTGGGTAAACTGATCACCCCTTCAGGATTTTCGGCAACCCATTCCAAAAACCTTAACGCGGTAAACATTCCCAGCTGTGGAAAGTTATCCACGGCGATATAAGGTATTTTGGCACTCATTTTTTTTACGCCTGATTTCTGAAAATAGAAATCTTCAACGGGCGATAAAGTAGTTTTCATTATAAATGATAGTTTTTTTTTGGTTGTTAATTTGAATCAACGGTAAAGGTTAAAGCAGTTACTATTTCAGATGCCGCACCTGCAGTGCCGGTTCTTTATATTCAACACACCTAAGGTAAACACCCCAGGCTTTTATAAGTTGAATTGTAAGAACAATTAATTTTCTTACAACTCCTGATAGGCATTATTGCTTTAATTTGAAATATAGCTCTCCCCCACTCATTACCTGTTGATGGGTGATAGTTAGCCCTTTGAGCGGTGTTCCGTTGAGCGTTACTTCATCAATTAGCGCATTCCCTTTCCCAAAGTTATCGGTTTTTATAGTAAATTTCTTTCCATTTGGCAGGTTTAAGGTTGCCCCCGACATCCACGGGGAAGTGATATGATAAACGCCATCAGCCGGATTTACCGGGTACATGCCTAAGGAAGACATCACCAACCAAGCCGACATCTGCCCACAATCCTCGTTACCACAATATCCGTCCGGCTTGTCGGTATATTGAGATTCTATGATCCTTCGCACTGTTGTTTGGGCTTTCTCCGGTTGGCCTATCTGATTGTACAAATATGCCACATGATGGCTTGGCTCATTGCCATGCGCATATTGCCCTATCATCCCTGTTGAGAATATGGGCAACTCTTCGTCGGGATCATCGTAATACGTAAACATGGAATCCAATTTGGCAGCAAACACCTCTTTTCCTGTAGTTTCAATTAATCCCGGAATATCGTGCTGTACATGCCAGAAATATTGCCAGGCATTACTTTCGCAGAAAAACTCTGTGTATTCCTTTGCCACAAAGTGCTTAATAAACTGACCGTCCTTTGCCCTGGGGCGGAAGAATGTTGAATTCTTGTCGTAAAGATTCTTCCAATTATCCGCTCGTTTGCTGAAATAATGGTAATCATCTCCTTTTCCTAATGCCTTTGCCATCTCAGCAATACACCAATCGTCATAAGCATATTCTAAAGTTTTGGAGACGCTCCAATGCCCTTTATCTTTATCGTTCAGAGGTATATATCCATATTTCTTATAATCCGGCAGGCTCCAGGCATCGCTCATCGCTGTAGCTTTGCATGCTTCATAAGCTTTTTCGGCATCCATAGCGATTCCTTTAAAATAAGCATCGGCGATGACCGGTACGGAATGATAGCCAATCATCATATTGGTTTCGTTTCCTGCGAAGCTCCATACCGGCAACAATCCCGTTTCGTTATAATGGCTTAGGAACGAGGCGACCATATCCTCTACTTTGTCAGGAACAACTAATGTATAAAAAGGATGTGCCGTTCTATAGGTATCCCAAAGTGAGAATGTTTCCAGTTTATCATAGCCCTTAGCCTGGTGCATTTCTCCATCCGCTCCTTTGTACCATCCATCTATATCGGAATGTAAGGATGGCGTTAAAAAGCAATGATACAGGTTGGTATAGAAAACTGTTTTTTGATAGCTGGATCCCCGGATATCGATAACATTCAATTGCTTTTCCCATTTTTTATCCGCACTTTCCACCACTTTATCAAAATCCCAATGCGGGCATTCTGCCTCCATGTTTTTTCTGGCTCCTTCGATAGAATATGTGGATAAGGCTACCTTTATCAAGACCTGTTCTTCCTGATGGGATACAAACGAAATTTCAGCTTTCGTTTTCTTAGCTTTTACTTCTCGTCCTTCCACCTTTTCTTCGCCTTTGAAAAACCTGATATCCTTAATTGGCTTAGACATCTTCAAGACAAAATGCTCTCGCTGGTCCGGTGCCCATCCCTTTGAATAACGATATCCAACAATGGTATTTTCGTCTTCCAGTTTAAGATAGGTTTCAGTTGGGTTATCCCAGTTCAGTTTGTAACCTAAGTCTATCAGAATTTTTGATTCTTTATCTTTAGGAAAAGAATATCGGTGCACACCTACCCTTTCTGTGGCTGTTAGTTCTGCTTTTATGCCGGAACTTAACAGGTTTACCGAGTAGTATCCTGGCGAAGCCATCTCTTTGTCATGACTAAACATGGAATACGGACGATAGTCTTCCTGATCCGGCCACAAATCATTGGTAAACCTACTGTTATAAGGCATCACCAAGATATCATATAAATCACCGGCCCCGGTTCCGGTAAGGTGTTTATGACTGAAACCTGCAATGGTGGAATCCTGCCAGAAATAACCGGCTATCCTGTCCCAGCCCGGCAACCCGTTATCGGGACTTAGCTGAACCATTCCGAATGGGACAACAGCACCAGGGTAGGTATTTCCCGGCCCGTCAGTACCGATAAATGGATCGACATAGGACGTGAGCGATTTGGTGTCGTTTACCGCCTTTTTCTTTTGTGTTTGACAAGAGAAGAGAACGGGTATTAATATTAATGCTATGTATTTAACTTGAATCATTGTTCCTTAAAATTAGAATATTATCAATTTAGTTTGGCGAACAAGATTTGATTGATTTCCCTGCCAGCCGTTAGGCTGGCCACGCAATATTTCGTTGGTCATAATTCAACGTACGTGATACGTCGGATAATTTGTATTTAGATACCCGGGAATAATAGCCCGGGTTAAATGATTCTTATATCGAGTTTTTCTTTAGCCACTCGATAATTTCGGGGATACGACCGAAAGCGATGCCTACTACCGTATCGGCAGCACCATAATAAACCGCTACTTTTCCTTCTTCATCGTGCAAGGATGCACAGGGAAAAATTACATTGGGCACATCCCCATTCTGTTCATAATCAACTGCGGGAGCCAACAAATATGGTTGAGAACGTTGCAATACCTTATCCGGTTGCTCCAAATCTAACAATGCAACGCCCATTGAATACCGATATCCGCTGCAAGTTTGGATCACGCCATGATAAAACAACAACCAACCCTCTTCTGTTTTGATGGGTACACCACCTGCCCCCACTTTTAAGCATTGCCAGGCACTGTCTTCGAAAGGGGTTACTTTTAAAACTGAACGATGTTCACCCCAGTAAACCATATCCGGACTATAACTCATAAAGACATCTCCAAAAGCAGTATGTCCGTTATCGCTTGGGCGGCTCAACATACAATACTTACCATTGATTTTTTCGGGAAACAGAACACCGTTTCTGTTAAAAGGTAGGAAGGCATTTTCGCACTGAAAATATTCCTTAAAATCGAAAGTGTAAGCAATGCCAATGGTAGGGCCGTGATAACCGTTACACCAGGTAACCCAATAACGATCTTCGATAAAAGTAACTCGCGGATCGTATTTGTAAGCTGAATCAATCATTTGGGTGTTTCCCGCTTTCATCACGATGGGGTCCGGTTCAATTTCCCAGTTGATACCATCCTTGCTAAAACCGGTATGGATATTCATCTGAACGGCCTTATTATCACATCGGAATACTCCGGCAAAACCATCTTTGAATGGAACTACCGCACTATTGAAAATACTGTTTGACGTTGGTGTTTCGTACCGTCCAATAATTGGATTTTTGGAATAACGCCACATTACGTCGGTACAAGCTTCCGGTCTTTCTTCCCAGGGAATTGTATTTTTACTTATCATATCTCAAAACTTTAGTATTGTTTATATTTCTTTAATTTCTTTTTCTGGTTCGTTATAGGTAAATGGCACAAAGTAAGCAGCCAGCAAGGCTGGTATAGTTGCAATAAGTACCCAAATAAAGAATATTTTATACCCTAACCAATCACTTAAATAACCACTCAACATAGAGGGTAACATAAAACCGAGATTCATGATACCTGATGCGAATGCATAATGTGCTGTTTTATATTTACCCGGTGCTATTTGTTGCATCATAAACAGCATAAGACCCACAAAACCAAATCCATATCCAAAATACTCCAAGATAACCGCAACGGAAATCACAAAGATGCTATCGGGCTGGTTCATGGCCAGATATGAATAGACCGCAAATGGCACATTAAAAACCAGTGCCAGTTTGAAAAGTGTGTGTTTTAATCCTTTGGCAGAAATATAGTACCCGCCCAATATGGAACCTATTACAAAAGCTCCAGCTCCGAATGTTCCGTACACCAGCCCAATTTCGGAGGTTGTCATTCCCAATCCTCCCTCGGCCTGCGCAGCTTTAAAAAACAGGGGGGCAATTTTTATGGCAAAACCTTCCGCAAATCGATAAAGAATGATAAAAACAATATACCAGCCAATGAATTTTTTCTGAAAGAAAGTTTTGATGACATCCCATAAAGTGTCAAACCCCTCCCGAAGGGATTTAACTTCAGAAGCTTCGCCTCCTCGTGGTAGCATGCGGATATGGTATAGGCCCAGAATAAACATCACGACCCCATATGTGCCCATAACAACCATCCACGCATGTTTGATGCCCATGGTCTTTTCGAGTTCTCCGGCCAGATAAACAAATCCGCCAGCAGAAACAATTTTCGCAATATTATAAGCGGCACCTTGCCATCCAATGTATTTGGCTTGTAACTTTGGCGATAATACACTTAGATAGACCCCGTCGGTGGCTATATCGTGCGTAGATCCGCTAAAAGCTATAATTGCCAGCAGTGCTATAGAGTAGGTGAAGAAATTATGTAAGGGTAATGAAAGCGCCACCAATGCAAATAACATTCCTGTAACCAGTTGCGTTGCCACAACAAAGTGCTTCTTGGTTTTAAACATTTCCAGAACCGGACTCCACAACGGTTTTAATGTCCACGGTAGCATGACCAATGAGGTCCATAACGCAATTTGTGTGTCGCTAATCCCCATGTTTTTGTACATGATAGCCGAAGCTTGCGCAATGGCCACAAAGGGTAAACCCATGGCAAAATATACAGTAGGCACCCAAAGTGCAGGATTCTTAAAATTCGATTTTATTTCAGTCATTAGTTTTAGTGTTTTCTCTTATTAATTATTCTCCATCGAATGATTTATATAGCCAGGCCTGGGATTTATCCTGTATATAATGTTCGGGATCAAAACAGACTATTACCGATACACTTCTTAGGTTACCCGCCCGCGCCGCATAGGAAACTAGTATACTATTTAGTATTATATGCGCAGAGCATTGCCTACGGTTACTATGCAAAGCCTCCAAATTATATTCGGAACAGTCTATTCATCACTTTATTTCCTGTTAACCTCTTTTTCCAATTTTTCTATTAAACATCTAATCCTTTTTTTACTTGAAGTTTTAAACTGATTCTCGGGCAAATCATTTGTACCGTTAAACTTTACCTCATCTCTCCAAAAACAAGGTTCCTGTGAACAAACATCTCTTAACGAGGCATGAAAGGATTTCACACCCGTCTTCTCGGCAAGTTCTACAATATTGTGTTCATTGATTCCGCCACCGGGCATAATTGTCAACTTATCCCCCGTCATTTCATGTAAACGGGTTATTAACCCGGCTCCTTCCGTAACTGTGAATTTTTGGCCGGACGTCAACAGTCTTGATATTCCCAATGACATCAAGGTATCCAAAGCTTCAAACGGTTCCTTGCATTGGTCAAAAGCACGATGAAAAGTAACAGGCAATCCGTTGGCAGCTTCTATCATTCGTTGACATTGATCAATATTGACAGAACCATCCTTATTCAATGCGCCAATTACAACACCGTCTGCGCCAGCAGAAATCGCTTCCTTAATATCCTGCAACATAATTCTTAGTTCCAACTCATCGTACACAAAATTCCCCCCTCTTAGTCGAATGATTGGAAAAATATCAATATTTGAAACTTTTTTTGCCATGGCAATCGTTCCACCAGAAGGGGTAGTTCCTCCTTCAATGAGGTTGTCGCATAACTCTACCCTATCGGCACCTCCCTTATCGGCTTCAATAACCGATTGGATATTGCCTGCACAAATTTCTATTTCAAAGTCGTTTCTGTTCATTATTTTTTGTTCACGAATCACACGAAATAACACCAAATGGTTTTTCTGGGGAAAACACATTATTTCCGAATCGGATCACATCTATTTACTTTACAATCCTATACCCTTCAGAATCTATCAAGCAGTTCCCCGAACGCTTTTAAATCCAGGTTAACGCGAGTTTATATTCTGATGGGGATATAAACGCAGGATCAGTTCCTATCTGCCCAAATAAACCTCTAGTCTACCTCCTTTAACCATGTCGTGGTGGTTGATAAAAAATGAATGGGTTGATTTTTCATTCCACTTGATATCCTTTATAAATCCTTTTTTCTCTTTTTCGTGTTTTATAATCTCCAACTTTGTATTGGAATAAAAGCGATCATCCAGCTCAACGGTTACTTTGTCGAAAACAGGTGCTGTAACGGTATAATTCATATCGCCCGGGCAAACGGGATAAAAACCCATCATAGCATAAACCACCCATGCACTCATAGTTCCGCAATCATCGTTCCCGGGAATACCGTCGGGCGTGTTTTTAAAATAGGTATCAATCAATCTTCGTGTTTCCTTTTGTGCTCTCCATTCCTGCCCTTTCACATAGTTGAATAAAAATGGATAGTGCATATCCGGTTCATTGGCCATATCGAAAAGTCCATCCTCAAAGACTTTTTGAAGTTTTTGGGTGAACTTGTTACCTCCTCCATTGAGTTTTATCAGACCTTTGATGTCATGCGGAATACCAAATGTATATTGCCATGCAGTTCCTTCGTGGAAACCATGAACCGGTTCAAAGTCCTTTCCTTGCAAAGGATCAAAGTCCTGGATAAAAGTGCCGTCTGCTTTTTTAGGGCGGAGCATCTTAAATCCCTTTTTATCGAAATAATTCGTATATCTTTTGGATTGCCTATCGAAACGTTTATAATCCTCATCCTTTCCCAGTTCTTTCGCCAAGACACCCAGGTTCCAATCCGCCAGATACAATTCCAGGGCAATGGAAACCGAATTGTCATACTCTTCGGCAAAGGGCACATAACCGTTTCGCAAGTAAAAATCATTGTTGGTTCTTATCTTATTTTCCTTCTCAGGTGTGGTCGCAGATTTCAGCATGGCCTCGTAGGCAGCCTGAACATCGAAATCTTTTAATCCCCGAAGATAAGTGTCGGTTATCACAGGGAAAGCAGGATCACCGTTCATGGTGTAAGTTTCTTTGCTGTTTAGTTCCCATTTTGGCAGCCATCCGCCTTCTTTGTACATATCCACCATAGACCTAACCATATCCAACTGCTTTTCAGGATACAACAAACTCATCAAAGGGTGGAAATTACGGTAGGTATCCCACAAAGAAAAGACGGTATATCGGTCTCTGCCTTTGACTTCTCCAATACCAAACGATTCCATCATGGGGTATTGACCGTTCACATCGTTAATGATGTTTGGATGTATATTCATATGGTAGAGCGCAGTGTAGAAAACTGTTTTCTGATCCAAAGTACCACCTTCAACTTTCACTTTAGAAAGAACAGATTCCCATTCTTGCAGAGCTTCTCTCCTGGCTCTTTCAAAATCAAAACCTACAGACTCAAAATCAAGGTTTTGTCGCGCGTTTTCGATACTTACATAGGAAACACCAACCTGAACCATTAGGGCTTCGTTCTCCTCTGTTTCGAATGAAAAGTATGCACCGATACTATCTCCGGCCACAGGGTGTAGAAATTCTTCGTAGTACTTGAACTTTCCTGATGTTGCAGACCAGTCCTTTTCCGCCTTCATTGGAGGCATTTTTTTAAAGGCACCAAATGAAGTTGCCGGTTTGCTAAAACGTGCCACAAAATACACCGGTCGCTCGGAATGGCCATGATAACAAAAATTACCCGTCATACGCGAGCCTTCCACTTCCTGATTGCTGATTACTTTGAGGCAAGCACCGGATTCGTTGGTTAGGCTATTGCCTAAATCAATCAGGATATTTGATTGTCCTTTGGGAAAGGTAAATTTGCTTAATCCGGTTCTTTGGGTTGATGTTACCTGGGCTTTTATTCCATATTTATCCAGCATGCAGCTGTAATATCCCGGTTCCGCTTTTTGGGCAGACATATTGCTTCCAAACTCCTTCAAGGAGGCATTGACCTTACCCGTAGTTGGCATCACCATGATAACGCCTAAATCCGGGCATCCAACCCCGCTGAGGTTCACGTGTGAAAAACCTGTCAGGAATTTGTTATCCCACGAATACGGTGTAGACCACCAACGGGCATCTTTATCCCATTTGTTATCATCGGAACCCGTTACATTAAAAGGAACAACCGAAACCATTCCTTGTGGCACTATTGCACCGGGATTCGTGGTGCCAAAATTGGTTGTGCCAATAAAAGTATTTACGTATTGGGTATAATGCTGGCCGTAAGCCGATACCCCAAATACCGCCAATAAAATCGCTATATGTTTAAGTTTTATCATACTTGTTACATTTTGTAGGTTACAACCCTATTGCTTTTGCTTGCTGTCAAGGCCAAAGGGGAGAACCGTTGCCACTCTTATAATATACCTGTTAGTTGCTAATTGATTAATATTTCATCAACAAACAGCCAACCTTTATGACCTGCTGCGGCATGCCAATCCGGCACCAACCCAAAATTATTTACCTTAACCTTTAAGTATCTAGCTTCCGTTCTACCCAATTGGAAATCTTGCCTCCTTAAAAAAGGTTTTCCCATCTCTTCCTGCGAGAAATTAAGTTTTTGATAACCAATCGTATTATAATTATCATTATCCATTGAAACGGAAATTCTCACTGATGAAGGAGGAAAAATCCACACTCCTGTATTTGACAGATATCCTATGCTTACATTATTAATGGAAATTGGTTGACCAAAATCGATAGTTGCAACCATATCCTCACCATCAAACCCTGTCCATCTGCTATCATTAAAACTTTCCGATCCAATTTCCAGGTCCAACAGCATACTTCCATCCGCATCGCCAAACTTCTTTGATTCATTCAGCAACGTAATTTTAGGAAATCCCTTTTCCAGTTCTGCAAACCTTCTCCCAGCATAATAAGTACGCTCGTATATAAAACTTTGCTCCATTCCATTGGCATAAGCAATCGCTTTTAAATTAGATGTTTTACTAATTATGATAGGCTTTTTATACGCCCCGCTTCTTTTGTTTGGAGTCCTTCCATCCAGGGTATAATATATTTTAGCATTCGAAGTATGGCACGTAAGCTCAATCCTCCTAGACCCTTCAAATACCTCACTGTTATCTTTATCATAAGGTTTATAGGTTATCTTGGGCAGAGCGCTTTGGTTTTTATTTAAATCCACTTTTGCGTATGGCAGATCACCCTGTTTTGTACCCCAATCCTTATTGGGCGTTGACCCCATAATACATATCAATTCCCCGCCATCCATGATTTGATCATGCGTAAGATAGGTCTTTGTATAAGGTTTACCGTTTAACATAACGGACTGGATGTAGATGTTCTCCTTTGGTTTATTTTTGGCTTTTACCTTAAACTGTTTCCCGTTCTCCAGGTTTAATACCACCTCTTTAAACAACGGGGAACCAATAATGTATTTCATATCTCCCGGACAAACGGGGTAAAAGCCCATCGAGCTGAAAATATACCAGGCCGACATTTGTCCCAGATCATCATTATTGACAAGGCCATCCGGTAAATCGAAATAAAAATCATTTATTACCTGACGCACCTTCTCCTGGGTTTTCCATGGTTGACCAGCATAATTATACAAATATGGCATATGTTGCGATGGTTCATCACCATGCCCGTATTTTCCAATAAAGCCGGAGATATCCACATGGGTATGCCCTCCAATTTGGGTGGTATCCGCAAAAATATCATCCAACCAGAGCGCAAACACTTCTTTTCCGCCCATGAGTTCTATCAAACCGTTGACATCATGCGGTACATAAGCCGAATAGCCCCAAATATTTCCTGACACATAATTGGCGATTAAGTCATCCCAAACTTTCGGATTCATTTCGCGCCACTCACCCGTTGTATATTTAGAATATAAAAACTTTTTTACGGGGTGATAAAGATTTTTGTAACCCATACTTCTTTCGGCAAAAAGTGCTGCATCGTTTTGATTCCCCAACTTTTTTGCCAATTGCGAAATACACCAATCGTAATAGTTTTGTTCGGTTGTTTTGGAGACTGCACAGTTTAATTCCGCCGGAACATAGCCCAGCCTGATATATTCTGCCATCCCGTTTTTGTCGTAATTGGGAGAATGTTTTTCCAGGGACATGGCCGCTGCACGAACAGCCTGATATACTTTTTCCTTGTCAATTCCAGGAATATCTTTTAAGGCTGCATCAGCCAACGGTGAAACCGCATTGTAACCAATCATGCAAACATTATCGTGACCCAGGCATTCCCAAACGGGCAGCCCTACTTTTGTTTCAGTATATCGGCTCGTCAGTGAATTGACAAACTCAGCGGTTTTTCCCTGCTCTATAATGGTAAATAAAGGATTTAATGCCCGGTAGGTATCCCAGGTAGAATAGTTGGAATATTGGGGTATTTTCGATGGATAGGCTTTCCCCTCCAACCAATATTTTCCATCTACATCCGAAACTAAATTGGGCGAAATAAAGGAGTGATACATTCCTGTATAGAAAATTCTTTTATCAGATTCCGATGTACCCTTCACATGAATCTTGTTTAGTTTCTCGCTCCATTTATGCTTTGCTTCAGCAAGGGTTTCTTCAAATGAATTACCTTTTACTTCCGCTTCGTAATTAGCTTTAGCCCCTTTGTAACTCACAAACGATAAGGCTACCTGAACTTCTAGCGCTTCATCCGACTGAAGGTCAAACTGTACAAATGCCTTCGTATTATTACCATTGAGCTTAAAAACCTCCGTTATTATTTCATCATCCTTCGCCAAGCCATAACCGGATACCGGTTTTGAAAATTTGGCATAAAAATATACGGTACGCTCCCCCGCTTCCCCATCACATTTTTTGTATCCTCGAAATTCCGTTTCCGAAAGAAATTCCACTCCTGTATCTAATACCTTTTCCATGATATTGTGGGTAGGGTCGATAATTACATTTAATCGACCTTCTTTACCCAAGGTATATCTATGGCAACCTACCCGTTCTGAAGCTGTCAGTTCCACATGGACATCATAATCATCCAACACAACCGAATAATAACCTGCGGATGCTTTTTCCCTGTCATGCGAGAACCGGGAGCGATAACCAGATTCAGGATCCTCCTCTGTTCCAGGATTTAATTTTACTTCCCCTACCATTGGCATCAATAAAATATCCCCCAATCCTGCCAATCCTGCTCCGCTAATATGGGTATGTGCAAATCCTTTTAAAACACTATCGGAATAATGATATCCTGAGCACCAGTTCCATGATTTAAAATCGTTGGATGGGCTCAGCTGTACCATTCCAAAAGGAACCGTTGCTCCGGGAAAGGTATGGCCAATACCGTCGGTACCAATCATAGGATCCACATAATCGATGGGCCGTTGAGATCTGTTTTGGCAGGCCCAGAATCCCAGGATTAATGTGCTAAATATTATAATGTTTTTAACGTGCATACATTCTTCTTTAAAAGAAATCTTAATAAAATATAACTTGAATCACCCCCATCCCTCCATGTTTAATGGATTACTTCCTCCTTAATGTAAGGGTCAAAGGAAAGAGCTATTCTACCATGTAAAAAAACTAATATAGGGCAACCTTAATTTCACATAACACGGATGACTATTGACCAATAACTATTTCGACATCGAATAAGGTGCAGCTTTTTTGCTAACCCCTCTTTCTTTATTTGGGGTCGATGACATCTCAATTGTTATTTTACCACCATTTTGCAATTCTTTATGTGTATAATAATTGCGATCGATTGACTTTCCATTAAAATTAATATGGTTAACATACATATTTTCTTCGCTATTATTATTGGCTTCAATACATAGTTCCTTTCCATCTTCCAGGATTACGGTAACCTTATTGAATAATGGTGCTCCAATTACATACTGATCGGTTCCCGGGCAAACAGGATAGAAACCGAGCGAACTAAACACATACCAGGCTGATGTTTGTCCGTTATCCTCATCCCCACAATATCCATCAGGATTTGGTGTATATAACTTGTTCATCACCTCACGCACTTTCTCTTGGGTTTTCCACGGTTGGCCGGCATAATTATACAAATAAAGCATATGCTGTATCGGTTGGTTACCATGTGCGTAATTACCCATTCCCACAATCTGCATCTCACGGATTTCATGAATAGTAAAACCATAATATGAATTATCAAAAATGGGTGGTAAATTAAATACGGTATCCAATTTGCTCACAAAGGCATTTTTTCCGCCCATTAATCCAATCAATCCTTCCACATCCTGGAATACGCTCCAGGTATAATGTACACTGTTTCCTTCGGTAAAAGCATCGCCCCATTTAAAAGGATTAAATGGAGATTGAAAAGTTCCATCCTCGTTGCGGCCGCGCATCCAGCCTGATTCTTTATCAAACACATTCTTATAATTTTGTGCGCGTGACTTGTACAGATCAATTTCTTCTTGTGGTCTGCCTAATGTCTCTGCTAGTTTCCAGAGGCAGAAATCGGCATAGGCATATTCCAATGTACGTGCCGTGTTTTCATTAATATCCACATCGTAAGGAATGTACCCCAACGTGTTATAATATTCGTGACCATATCGTCCTACAGAATTAATTTCATGGTGCACATTGGCACTGTTTTTAACAATGGCTTCATATAATTTTTCAATATCATAGCCTTTTATTCCCTTTAAGTAAGAATCGGCTATTAAAGAAGCAGAGTTAGATCCAATCATACATCCACGGTGACCCGGGCTAGCCCACTCCGGCAGCCACCCACTCTCCTCGTAAGTATTTACCAGACCTTCCATAATTTGGCTATTTAGCTCCGGATACATCAACGTAAAAAATGGGAAAACTGCCCGGAAAGTATCCCAGAAACCATTATCCGTAAACATATATCCCGGTCGCACTTCTCCGTTATACGGACTGTAATGAACTATTTTATGATCCCTATCCAGCTCATAAAATTTACGTGGAAACAGCAAAACGCGGTATAAGGTAGAATAGAATGTTCGTATTTGATCTATATTATCGCCTTCTACTTTTATCCTGCCTAATTCTTTATTCCACTCATTCTTACCATCATCTTTGATTTGGGCAAAGGTTTTATTACCTAGTTCACGGTCCAGGTTTAACTGTGCCTGTTCCGGAGATATAAATGAAGAAGCCACTTTTACATTTACTTCTTCTCCTGCCTCAGTTTTAAAGCCAACAACAGCTCCTACATGGTCATCCTCGGCAAAAGTTTTTCCCCTCAACAGTGTAGAATCTATCCAGGTATGAACGATTTCAAAATCCTTGTCGAACTCAGCCACAAAATAGTTATGAAAATTCTCCGGTACACCTCCGCTATTATTTCTGCAATAGCCAATAATCTTTCTTTCTTCCGGGATTATCTTCACCATCGACCCTTTTTTAAATCCATCCAATAAAACAAAAGACTGTTCGTTCTTGGGGAAAGTAAACTTAAAGGCTGCTGCTCTTTCGGTTGGAGTTATCTCTACTTTTGTATCATAATCAGCCAGATAAACACTATAGTAATAAGGCCTTACTTCTTCTGCTTTATGAGAGTACCACGAGGCTCTTTTCTCTTCTTGAAATTGTAAGTCTCCCGTAACGGCCATTAAGGCAAAAGCAGCATAGTCATTTATCCAAGGACTTGGTTGATGTGTCTGTTTGAACCCTTTAATTTGGTAATCGCGATATTTATAGGTCCAGCCGTCACCAAAATTGGCCGTCATGGGTGTCCAGAAGTTCATTCCCCATGGACGTGCAATCGCCGGATAGGTATTCCCGTTTGAAAGGGAAAACTCGGAATCGGTTCCCATTAAAGGGTTAACATACGCTGCATAATCGATACTTGATTTGGGAATTACATACCCTTGTGCATATCCGTTTAAAACAAGCACAATCATGGTCGAAAAGAACAATAAACTCTTCATCATTTTATATTTAACACGCAAATTATTTTTCCTCCACCGCCTCTAGAATTCCGATGGCAGTTGTTTCCTTTAATTTGAGTTCAAAGTTAAATCTAAACAAAGAGCAGTGCAAAAAGATGTGTTATGTCGCAACTGACATTTATTGTGCTATTCCGTTATATCTCGGAGGCGATTAAAAGCCAAGCATTTTACGCCATCATTTCTTTACATGACAAAATAAAAACCTCGTTTTAACAAATGATGTTAACATTTGTTATTAAAATAGGAAATTTAAAAATGATAGGATTAACATTTTATATATATTTGATATATAAAGCTAAAATAGCAGAGCTTAACTTAATTGTGAAACACTGTACACTGTAATGACACCTGAAAATAATATCAGAATCAGTCTGCCATCTTTTTTGATTGAGCCGGGTGATGTTTTTCATATTGTTAGAAGAACAATAACGGCAGATGAAAACCTGGATTACCACGACCATGATTATGCCGAAATATTCTGGATCAAGGAAGGTACCGGTATTCACTATATCAATGGAGAAAAACACCCCATCGAGAAAGGGACATTAGGTTTAATACGTCCTTCAGATACACATACTTTTGTATCATCAGGTAACAATACCGGTTTGGTGGTTACCAACATTGCCTTTTATTTGGAAAGCTTAAAACTTTTTAAGGATAGATATTTTCCGGATTCGGAAACATTTTTTTGGACCAAGGATAAAATGCCATACATGGTTCACCTGAACGCCGACCAGATAAACGAAATTTCATCGCTGACCGATTACACGCTTTCTAAAAAACGGGACTATCTTCATCTGGACATCATGATATTACAGATATTTAAAATGTTGACTGAGTCATTTGAAGCCAAAGCCAAGGGCATCCCCCATTGGCTGGCACTTGCATTGGAACAATATAATTCGCCGCAATTATTCAGGGAAGGAGTCCCCGGTTTTGTGGCACTCACCAACCGTACCACGGATCACGTGAATAAAATAATCAAACAACACCTTAACCAAACTCTTACCGAAACCGTTACAAAAATTAAGATGAGTTATGCCGCACAAAGGTTAACCATGACCAATGTGCCCATCAAAACCATTTGCTATAACTGTGGATTTAACGCGATCGGGCATTTTTACAAAGTATTTAAAAAATACAATGGCATGACACCCAATGAATATAGAGCAGTAAACCATAGGGTGTTTTAATCAGCCTGCAGTGTGTGATTGGCTAGTGTTCGTTAATCGGTGCATTGGCACAATGGTTTCGGTATTCAGTAAAATTGTATCCGTTCAGTTTTCGAAATTAGGTGTGTCCAAGGTGCAAATCTCCAACTTCACCAAAAAATATATCATACAATTCGGGTATTCTTTTTTGAATATACACTAATGACTAAAGGCTGCTGCCTGATAAAGAAAAAACCGCAAGCCCCTCAAAGACGAGAAACTTGCGGTGACGAAACACAGTCAACCTCTTTAGGATGACATTATGTACAACCTTTTATTTTAGTCTGCACTTACGGCAGCATTCCACGAAATACCTCTCATATCACCCATATAGTTTCCTGTTTCATCGGCAAACTTAACGCCTTTAACTCTATCTAATGGGAAATAAGCATTCAAACCTGTTTCATCCCCAGTAATATCTGCGTCAAGCTCCCCAGGGGCGCGAACGACATCCCAAAGACGGAAATCCTTCATGTAACCATCCATTTTACCCCAGCCATTACCTAGCCACATTTCTCCCCAACCAGAATTGTTTGGAGCACCTATGTCTTCAAATACTGCTTCTTCAACTCCATCAACAAATATCTTAGTTGTGCGGGCAGTATTGTCATGTACTAAAGCAACATGTTGCCACACTCCGGTTTTCATCACCAACGGGTCTGTTTTTGGACCTTGCCATCCTGCACCTGCATTTGTAAAGTTCCAAAGACCGCCTGAACCCAATACGTTTTCTTCTGTAAGTTCATCATATCCATAAACCCAAACACCATATTCTCCGTTATTAAAGAATTCGCCGGTTCCATAACCGAATAAAGACTTAACTTTCACATTAAATTCAACGGTATAATCTCCTTGAGGCGTATAGTTAGGCGTAATACGCAAACCTACTGCACTTGACAAATCACGATCAATCAATATACCATCGGCATCACCCACTAACATTGAGTTGATTAAAGCAATATTTTCATCAACAGTAGTAGCATAGTCATCCAAAGCAGACTGACGGGTCTCATTTTCAAGTTTATCATTACCGTCAGCGATAATCTCGTCAATAAAATCTAAAGTTCCTATTGGGTAATCTCCATCTTGTTCTCCTTCCGTAACCGTAGCTCTGAAATCAGTAATTTTAGTGATAGCTGCATTAATATTATCGTAAACCAATACTATAACAGGAGGTTCTGCAACCCATTCAATACTACCTACCGTGGTAGCAGTATAATTACCGGTAACATCGGTGAATTCTGAACCTAAATCAGATCCGAACGGGAAATAACAAACCAATCCAGACTCAGCACCTGTGATGGTAGCTGTTCTGTTAGCTTCAATTGTAGCCGCATCCAGCACTGACCCCCACACTCTAAAATCTTTAACCAAAGTGTTACATACGCGGTCGGTCCACATAGGACTATTACCAATCACGAATGGTTTATCAGCTGCTAATAGATGGGTATTTTCATTTTCTGCTAACTTAACACCATTGATATAGAGCTCTTGAACAGAACCGGTATTAGTCATGGTAACATCTATCCATTCACCTGACTTCATTGTACCGGCACCTGCCTGATCTCCTGTATCCACCCAATTATTGTTACCTACAACTACCTGAATTTTACCGTCACTAAAGTATCTAACACCAAAACCACTATCAGGACCTGATTGCTCTGCCGAGAAAAGGTTGTTTGAATAGCCTTTTGTATTTAAGTCGACGACATAACACTTGATTTCAATGGTCCATGCTCCATTTAAAACAGTTTTGATATTATCCGAGATTTGGATATAAGTATCATTTTCCTGCTTAATCCATGGCATGGCAACAGCCACGGTACTTGCTTTAAACAAATCAACAGCAGCCTGCAATTTTATTACCGCATCATCTAAATCGGCTTGCGATCTTGCATTTTCTATTTTCCACTCAACCCAAGATAAGGCGCTCTGAAGTTTATCAATGGAACCTGGCTTATAATATCCGGCATCAATTCCCTCCTCGCTACCGGCAATCAATGTCTCCGCTTCTGTCATTAATCCATCCAACGAAGTATTGGCGAAGCCACCACTTGTTTCGTCATCTTCACATGACACAAAAGAGAATGCCATGAAGATGGATAGAATACCTATTAAAAAGGCATTATTATATGTTTTTACGTTCATTTCTCTACAATTTAAAAGTTACTGTTCATTAATCCAGAAGTCTTATCCTTCGTATCGGCCACATCCCACCACAACCTAATATCCATTCTATCTGATTCAATCGTATTTTTGGAGCTGGGCATAAGTTCCGAATCAAATTCATGAGCATTGTCGGGATAACGAATACGTTTTACCCATGTTCCTGAAGCTACACTCGCGCTTCCGCTTACACCATCAATTGGCAAAGTAATATCGGGATAATCCGTTCTTCGGAAATCAGCCCAGGCTTCTATTCCATTCGGAAAATTAGATATCCATTTATGCGTAATTATTTTCTTCAACTTCTCTTCATTAGACCCATCAAGTGCAGATACACCATCAATATACGCCTGTGCATCCGCAGCATCAACTCCCACATAATCCATTGAAGCCTGAATACCTTGACGCATTAAATCATCAGGGTCACCACTTCCCCATCCTCTCAATGCAGCTTCAGCTTGTAAAAACAACACTTCGGTATAGTACATAATTGGCATATACACAATGGGATCGTTACCTAAGTCCTTTGCAAAATCAATAAAAGTTCCCGTCATATTTATGGTAGCAAAATCAGAAGCATCATCAGGAAGCACATCATAACCGTTTTCAACACCCACAATTTTTGAACTACCAAATAAAGGCGAACTTTCCTTATAAGTAAACCATCTCCACGCTCTAGGGTCTTCATTTACTGTGGACTGATTATATAAATAGTTGGTAAAAGTTTTAGAAGCTCTGATATTGTTCCAGTCCCAAGCCATTTTGTCAAGGTAATCGAACCATGTGTCTTTCTGAAAAGGTATTCTGGCTACATCATCATTACTTTGCATTACCCCTCCGGCTATTCCTTTCTTAACTTCTTCCTCTGCCTTGGCAGGCGCTACATTTGCCAAACGCATTCCTAATCTTAAACGAAGAGAATTACCAAACCTTTTCCACTTTTCTACATCACCATTAAAAAACAGATCTGAACTTCCGTAACTATATTGAGAAGCATCACCGGCGTCTAATGCAGCAATAGCTACATCTAGTCGGTCAAATAGATCATCATAGATTTCCTCCTCCGTATTATAAGGGACCTGAACTCCATTTCCTGCGTCGAAATAAGGAATATCACCATATGTGGCGGCCATCCTGGCCCATTCATGCACCATCCATATCTCACTAATATTCACAGCATTCGCAAATGCCGGATCGTCTCCGAAGTTACTTTTGATAAAATTCGCATCTACCAATTCCTGTGTATAAAACTCAATCCACTGGTTACCTATCCAACCATTCACATATTCATATCTGGGCGATTCAAAACCGCTTACTATATTTGACCAATACTGGGCATAAAAGTCATCATACAAGTTCGTATTTCTTTGATAATTTTGTCTCGGTGTTTGTAACATCTGCACAAACAACCAGGCAGGCTCACCTGAATTAACCACACCATCTTTTGTATCTATTGCCTCAAAGTCATCAGTACAACCCACAAAGCATGCAGATAATAATAAGACCGATAAACCAATAATTATATTTTTCATATTCGTTGTATTAGAAATTAATGTTTAATGAACATCCTATTGAACGGGTTACCGGTACCGGAGAAAAGTCAAAAGCTTGCGCTCCATAACCATTGTTACCTGTTGAGCTAAATGCACTAGCGTCAGGCACTGTTCCAGGAGTATCCTTATACAAATAAAATAAGTCTCTACCTACAATTGCAAATCTCGCACTGGAAATAAAAGTTCCAGGTATTTTATCTAACATATATTTGGGGATATTATACCCGACAGAAATTTCTCTTAGTTTCACATAAGAAGCATCATACATAAACTCTTCATCAACACCCGCAACTTTTCCAAAATATGCCTGAGCAGAAGTAAGCGTTGTGTTAGAAGCTCCCGTTTCCGTTACTCCGTCCACATAAAAATCTTCCCTTTCATTTCCATTTCCGGTATCAAGTGTTCGCATTGAGTTACCTGAACCTGTGACAGAAGCCTCTGTCATGGAGAAAATATCACCGCCAAATTGCATCCCGAACAAAGCGTTTACAAACAATCCTTTATAGGAAGCATTTAGGCCTAACGAACCCGTAAAGTCGGCTTGGATATTCCCAAGCTTTTCTTTTTCCTGTGCGATGACCGGCAATCCTTGAGAATCCACAATAATATCACCATTTTCATTTCTTTCGTAAACAGTTCCATAGATATCGCCTAGCCTTTTTCCTTCATAACCTCTCACCTCAACAGACTGTGTATTATCAGAATAGAATTTAAAAGGTGCATTTTCTTCATCGCCTTGTTCTTTTGTTAAAAGCCAATCAATTTCACCTATGTTTTTAGAAAAATTAAGCGTTATGCCTAAATTAAAATCGTTGGTTCTAATTGGTGTGATAGTCGCTAAAGCTTCAATACCTTTGTTTAAGATTAATCCGGTATTTGTTTTATAATATCTATAACCCGCAGATTGAGGGTTTTCAACAGTTACGATCTGGTTTTCCGTTTGCTCATTGTAGTAGTTGGCTTCAACTTTTAATCTGTTGTTAAATGAACTAAACTCTACACCGAACTCAATTACCGTTGATAATTCAGCTTTAATATTAGGATCTACAATATTGTTAGGAATATTTAATGTGGTTAAACCATTGATACCGGTTCCTAAACTCAAATCAACATCTGTAAAATATGCATCAGGATCTTTACCTACCTGTGCCCAGGAAGCTCTTGCTTTTAAATAATTGATCCAACCAGGCAACTCTACCATTTCTGAAATAATACCACTTAAACTTACCGAAGGATACGAAAAATAGTAGTTACCTAAAGGTAAACTCGAACTCCAATCATGACGCGAAGTTAAAGTTAAATAAGCCATATCTTTATACCCAAGATCCAATGAGCCATATAACGATTGAATCTCTTTTTCCTCAAACGATTCGGTAACATTCATATTATTACTGTTTTCTGCTCCGGCTAAGAAGAAATAGTCTTCTCCAATCAATTTACCAGAATTAGCCGTCATCGTCTCTGTATATCTATGTAACTTATTGCCACCAAATGTAACTCCCAGGTTTAAGTCTTCATTAAAATCTTTATTATAGCTGAACAAAAACTCATAATTTTCCTCTTCAAAGAATTTTTCTCTTGAATTATAGGTAGGTGTGACCGATATCTGATCTTCATATTTTGTTCCCCAAACACTTCCATATCTGTAAGAATCCAAACCATATTTCAGTCTTAATGACAAATCCTTCATTAAATTAACATGGGCTGCAAAATAACCAAAGTAACGGTTACGCTCGTCATTGTTCACTCTTTGCTCCTGCAGGAAATATGGGTTTCTTGAATTCGCACTTGGGTTTTCGGTAATCACACTACTTGAGCCATACAGATATTCAACATGTTTGTTATCCTGAATAACATAACCTGGAGCCAAATCATTCAACCTTATATTGGTTGGCATGGCGTTTAAATATGAGGTGTAACTATAAAAACCAATTTCCGGTCGGTTAGCACCCTCGTTTTTAATGTACGATAACTTTGTATCTATCTTTAACCATGGATTAATTTGGTAAGCAGCCTTTAAATCGAAGTTGAGCTTATCTACTTCGTGACCTTTAAATATCCCCTCTGATTTATTTTTTCCAATAGAAACCCTATAGTTTCCTTCTTCATTGCTGTTAGCAAACGCAATCGAATTATTATAACTCAATCCGGTTTGAGCAAACTTTTTTACCTTATCACCTTCTCCAACATATGGTAACATTTCCCCATTCCATGCTTCCCGCAATTCACCATCGTATTTTGGTCCCCAGGCTGAAGAGGCAGTGGAAGAATATACTCCTTCTGTTCCCTGACCATATTGATTTTGCGTTTCCAACACATATGCTACATCTGAAACTGTTACATTGCCTGAATAACTAATATTAAGACCTTTAGAATCACTACCATCCTTTGTAGTAATCATTATTACACCGTTTGCACCTCTGGATCCATATAAAGCAGCAGCCGGACCTCCTTTTAACACAGATATATTTTCTATATTCTCGGGGTTGATATCGAGCAAACCACCTCCATTAGAAGTACCACCCCAGATACCACCATTACTTCTCTCTTCTCCTGAGAACGGTACTCCGTCAATAACCCAAAGTACGTTATCATCTCCAAGCAAAGAACTTGTACCCCTAATATCTAATCGTGAGTTACCTCCTACACCGCCGCTTGTTGTGATATTAACACCTGCAACTTTACCTTGTAAAGCACTTGTAACATCCGGGTTCGCTGATACGTTCAAATCTTCCGAATTAACATCCTGGACAGCATAACCTAGTGCTTTCTTTTCCCTTTTTATACCAAGGGCAGTTACCACTACCTCATCTAAACCTGTTACATCTGCCATCAATGTAACATTTATAGTGTTCTGACCAGCGATGGCCACTTCCTGAGGTCTAAATCCGATAAAAGAAAAAGTTAAGGTTGACTGATTACTTCCAACCTCAAACGTATACACCCCATCAAAGTTGGTAATTGTACCGTTCATATTATTTTCTTTTTCAATTACGTTAACTCCAGGTATGGGCTCCCCGGTTTCATCTATAACTTTACCTGTAATTTGATGCTGCGCAATAAGTGTTGCGGAAGCAAAAAACACAAGTACAAATAGACTTAAAAAACTTTTCGTCATGGTTCTCATTTTTATTAGTTTTTCTTCAATTTAGAGACACTTTTTCTTGTTTAATCATTCCTACTACATACCGATTTAATTGACAGTTTACTTGATATCAAGCTAGAAGAGCTGTCATAACGTATCATTTTGTCTTCTCCATGGAATTTGATTTAAATTTAATATATACTGTTAATTTTTGTATGTTTTCATTAATTTTTGTCAACACCAAAAGTAAGCCTATACCAAACCATAATCAAATTTATTGATTACTCTAAAACGGTTTTTTATTACCTTTCAACGTTAAACCCGCAATATGCATTAGAAAATCTATTACACATTGAAATTGTTTCAAAACAAGACACTCTGCTGCTTCACTTCAACTCACCATAACGATGCTATGCCTCGTTTCAGTAAAGCCTGGTTTTATTGCACTTTCAATGTTCACGACGAAGTTCTAATGCGTAATCCGGGTTAAAACTTAAAAAACAAGTGAACAGGAATTATTCATTATAAAAACCAGCTATAGGAAAAAAGCTATTGCTGTAAATATTATTTAGTGCCGGCAAGAAAAGTCGCTTTTTTTACAAAGTGGACAAATCCAAGCTGATTTATTTCAATATTAAAAGAGTTGAGCAAGGCTGTTCAAATACTTTTTGTTGACCAAGCGGTTTGTTCCTTTGGTTTTTCCCCATTTTGTAAATAAAAGAGCATAAGCCTCCCTGTCAAAACACTTAATATATTATTATTTAGGATGTATTATGCGGCCAGTCCCCTGTGACTGTTGTTTTTTTCGGAGGCACGCATTTCCGCAATAAATTGCTCTCCTATTTTCCGGAGGTTGTATGCGCTAACCGATAGGCTTACGTGCCCTCATTTTGTTTTTCAGGTCACCGCGCCAGTTTTTTATCTTTCTCCAACCCGGAAGGTTGTTCCTTTCCTGAAGTCTGGTGACCATGTCGATGCATTTGCGGGCGCTGTCCCACAGCAAGTTGTAATCTGTCGGGAAATGCACGTTGCTTTCCACCACAAAGCTATCGGTTTTTAAGCACAATGCTTCCTCCTCTTTTTTTTTAAACACCTCGTGCCCGAACTTAACAATAATCCCGTTAAGTTCTTTTACGGTTTCGTCGGACAAAAGCCCAACATTATCGATAATGCTCTGGTAACCTATTTCTATGCGCCCATGGCCGAAACCGTTCTCGATACCCATCAGTTGCCTGATCAGCGAGTCGTAATTGGCGATGTGATGGAGGTCGTCATAACTAATGTTCTGGCACAGCCTAACCTGCGAAAGTACTTTAGAAACTCATTTCGTACAGTTAGACGGTTGTTTTTTATTCTTAGAATATTATTTCTGCCACTTAGTTAATTATTTCGAATAAATAGAATGTCATTTCGAACACTTCGAAAGTCATTTCGGGCACTTAGCCGGATGTTTTGAGCACTTAGAAGGTGGTTTCAACAACTTAGACAAACATTTTGTCCACTTAGCTACTAATTTCCAACACTTAGCTAAAGGTTTCGGGGACTTAGCTGGAAGTTACTGAAGTTCTATTTTATATTTTGTTGATTTATTTTTACTGTACAAATCTGAAAACGGTATTGTTGAAAATAAACCAGTGCTAATAACGCTTTAATATGATTTTTAAGAAATAAGCCGCAAAGTTTGCCGTATTCATGGGCTACCTGAACTAATTTAGTTAGATTCATTACAAAAATGATGGCATTTACCCATGATTCAGAAGTATCTTGAAGTTTTGCCTTTATATTATTGAGTCCATATCCTCTTTTTCCTTGACCAAACTTACCTTTAACGTGATTCCTTTCTGCTGCTTTCTTCTTCCTATAATGTTTTTGAGCTGATGACACTTTGATTTTGGGAGGCCTACCTAATGGTTTGCCGACAATCTGGATATTATTCAGCTTTAAAAAACCTCTGTTTTCACGTGTTAAATAGATGCCATCGCCAAGAAAGTACTTTGGATATCGGCCATACAGACCTTTAAAATTTTCTGCCTGAAGTTTAAGATCCGTGGGACAGGTTATCTCTTGATCTGCAACAGTAGCGTCTACCTTCAGTGTGCCTTTGTTTCCATCACTGTGGCTATCATCTTTTCTTTTTAACCTGGACTGGTGGCTTTATTCTTTCTGACTTCTCTATTACAATCTTGTTAAAGGCATCAAATTCCTTGCCTCCCATTCTTTTCCTGATTTCGACAAACAAACTTGGATCAAAAGCCGAATCTACCGTAAATTCCTTTAGCCCGCAAAAGTACTGTATATAGAGATTTTCAGATATCATATCAAAAGCACCCCCTGTCATCCAGGTTAAGTTTGTGCTTTACAACTAATGCACCAATGACAGTTCTTACATCTACACTTTCAGTTAGCGTTACCACAAATTATAAAACTGCTTTATTAAATATCGGGTCATGGGTACTAGCATACCCTAAAACCTTTTTCAAGTATTTTACTTTTCGATATTAAATATGGTTACTGGAGAAACCGAAAAGCATCGCCCTACTGCTTCAACTCCTATCGTTATTTTTTCGTTTTTTGTTTTGGAAACCGATGGCAGAAAGCAGGCATTAGATGTTGTTGCTCCCAAAAAATATTTTGAGCCATCACTGTTGATTTTGTATAGCCTATAATAATAGATCCCTTTGTGGTGAGCATCCCATTTTACTCTTAAGTTAATGGTCTCCTCTATTCCAGGGGCTTTTTTAAGCAACTGAATATTGGTGGGTGCCTCTATTCTATCACTTTGCATATCCACGATACCAATACTTCCGATTTTTACGTTTTGTATTTTAGCGTTCTTGGCCGCTACTTTTAAAGCTATTTTTTGTAGCTCCCATCCAATATATTTTTTTAGACTTAAAGTATCCACATACCATTCCCCAGCATTTTTACGATCCCTAATCGACAACTCCTTTTCTTTTCCGTTTGCAAAAGTCAACAATAAAAAAACATCGGATTCTTTGTTTTTCTTTACTGCCACAGTAGCCACCGAATTTTTATTTAATTTTAAACGGGTACTATACAGAGGTATAATATTATCTTCTTCTGATTTCCCGCTTATGCTTAAACAATTTCCGCCATTGTATGCATCCGTAAAATCGTAATCCACCTTTAGTTTTGTACCTTTACTTTTTACAATCCAGCGCCATGTTGGCTGAATATCTTGCAGGGTTAAATTGTTCCAACCGTTTTTCCATGTAGGAGAAGTGATGTCTTTTCCTTTTAAAAAGAATTTTCCACCTTGTCCGGTACAAAAATTCGTTACAAAAGGTATTTGGTTAATTGGAGACTTTGCCGGAACGTAATGGGCTACCCCTTTCCAATTATGATCGGTTTGCGTATCTCTTGGATCTCCTTTCTCCCCAACCCAAAAACGAGCTTCTTTTTTATAAAACTCATCCATGTTGTTAGAACTCGAGTAAGTCCAGGATGGAACGTAAAAAGCCAATGAAGCGGCATGAGGTTTTCCTTCGGGGAACAATACGTCAAAATTGGCTCCTTGCGGATATCGGTAACCGGTCTCCGCCTCATAACCGTTATTTTGGACATCAACTCCACCGTAAACATCATAAATATTTCGGCCAAGCTCTTCAACCGCTTTTTTTGTTGTTTGTAAATTTTTCGACGTATATCTAAAGTCAAGAAACATTTGATCAGACACAAGAGTGTCACCTTTTTGAAAGAACATCTTGTTTTTGTCGTTAATCTCATGCTGCCATTTTACCGTACCATCTTTTAACATGGCATCGTACCATTGAATAGATAAATCAGAATTATTTTTAAAGTACAACATAAATTCCTGCATGGCATTAGCCAAGGATTTATCTTCTTGCACCTTTCCTTTATCTCCGGTTTCCTGGTTAATAAACCAGCCATCAAAACCATAATAATTGGCTACTTCAATTAACTTGTCGGCAACCGGGAAAATACCATCTTGATTCTGTACAAACTGATAAACCCAATCTCTTTTACCTCCATAAACAGATGGCGGAAAGAATACGGTACCATAAACCGGAACACCATGGCGGTGAGCGGCATCAACAACCGGAGCCGTTGGTGTGAGAATAATTCCCTCAAAAGACGAACCTCCCCAGTACACCATTAAATCGCAATATTGCCAGTAGGTGAATGCGTAATAACTTAAACTTAACGAACCTTGCGAAGGATTACCAGATGTGGTAGCAAAAATAGGTAACACCTCCACATTTGCTTCGTTGGCACGAGCATGAGCGTTTGATTTAAAACCTGCATTAAAATGTTTTGTTTCTAAAGGCGTAAAACTCCTGTTGAATATAGCATCAACATCGTTGCCGGGTGTCCATTCCAGGAGTTCATCAACAAACCAGAATGGAGCATAGGGTTGTAAAGTGTCAGTCACCTGAGCATTTCCAAAACGAAAAGTATTTAGCAACACTACTAAAAGCAGCGCATATTTCGCTGTACCATTATTCTGATTCACCATTTTTTTGATGTACTTAAGTTTTTGATTTCAAAAATACAACCCGATGTTATTATAGTCAAACATATCTTTTATTTGAAAACATTGTTTTAGTGCGCTATTCCGTTATTTGAAAAATAACGTTACCTTTAATAAGAATTTACAAACGACCCATAATACCTACACTAACAATCCCTACACCCCCAACGCTTTGCAAAAATCATATTCCAGAACATCAATTTATTACGGTATAGCGACATTCTGAATGACCTGATTTTTATATTAGTATAGGTTTTCCAAACTTTGTGCAAAACCAACATAAATACACTTTAAATACAAAAAATGAAAGCAATTGGATATTCACTAGTTTTTATCGCCCTATTTCTTCACACTTCATGTGCTGTAGAAAGTGAAACCGGTAAAAAATTAAGTATAGATGTAACCGCCTACGTAAACCCGTTCATAGGAACCGACTTCCATGGGCATACATACCCCGGCGCTACCGTTCCGTTTGGCATGGTGCAATTGAGCCCGGATAGCAGAACCAAGGGGTGGGACGCCTGCTCCGGATATCACTATTCCGATTCGGTTATTCTTGGTTTTAGCCATACACACCTGAGCGGAACGGGAATTGGCGATATGGGAGATGTTTTGATGATGCCATTTAACGGACAAGCTGCATTGAACTCAGGTGAAGCTCAACCAAGAGGCATAGGCTACAAATCATATTTCAGAAAAGAAAATGAACAGGCCCGCCCCGGATACTACAGTGTATTCCTGGACGACCCTAAAGTAAAAGCGGAGTTATCAGCAACCACACGTGCAGGTATTCATAAATACACCTTCCCTAAGTCGGAGAATGCAGGAATAATTATCGATCTGGCACATAGCATCCATCAACATAAAGTTACTGAAGCCGACATACATATCATAAGCGATACAGAATTATCCGGATATAGAAAAACAAAGGGGTGGGCAATTCATCAATATGTATATTTCAGAGCCAAATTCTCGAAACCATTTAAAGTTGAATTATACAAAGATGATAAGTTGGTTGAGAAAACTGCAAATGTTGACGGCACCAACTTAAAAGCCATTCTTACATTTGACACTTCCGAAAACGAGGAAGTATTTGTGAAAGTTGGTATTAGCCCGGTAGATAAGGAAGGAGCTGAAAAAAACCTGAATGCTGAAATTCCAGATTTTAATTTCGATAAGATTGTAGACGACGCCAGCCAGGCATGGGAAAAAGAACTAGGTAAGATAAAAGTAAAGGGCGGCACGGAGGATGAGAAAACAGTTTTTTACACTTCTCTGTATCATTCTAATCTTTCCCCAATTATTTATAGCGATGTGGATGGACGTTACAGGGGAATGGATCAGAAAATTCACACTACCAAACATAAAAACTATACAATTTTTTCTTTGTGGGACACCTACCGCGCCCAGCATCCATTGTTTACGATTATTAAACCCGAGTATAATCAGGATTTAATCAGGGATCTTTTACGTAAAAGTCAGGAAGGCGGTATTTTACCGAAATGGGAACTTGCGGCGAACTACACAGGTACCATGATTGGTTCCCATGCAGTATCTGTTATTACGGATGCCTATATGAAGGGGTACAGGGACTTTGATGTTGAGTTGGCACTTACAGCGATGATAGAAGCCGTGGAATATGATTCTGTTAGACATATCGAATATCCAACACCTGCGTTTATCCCTGCACTAATGCCTAAAGCAAAATTGTATGACAAAAAATATGGCTATATCCCTAACGATTTAGAAGGCTCTTCAACATCTAAAGGATTGGAATTTGCTTACAACTACTGGTGCATAGCTGTAGTCGCAAAAGATATGGGTAAGGAAAGCATAGCACAGCATTATTTCGAAAGGTCGCAACATTATAAGGAATACTTCGATAAGGAAACTGGATTTATGAGAGGCAAGAACCTGGATGGCAGCTGGAAAGAGCCCTTTAACCCACGTTTTTCGGCCCACTGGAAAACCCCCTATGTAGAAGGTAATGCCTGGCAATGGACTTGGTATGTTCCTCATGATGTAGAAGGATTGATGAATTTATTTGGAAGCAAAGAAGATTTCGCCGTAAAGCTGGATTCTTTATTTACTATTACTTCCGAGGTATTGGGCGAAGAAAAATCGGCCGATATTACCGGACTGATCGGTCAATATGCACATGGGAATGAACCCAGTCATCATATTGCTTATTTATATAATTATGCAGATCAACCGTGGAGAACCCAGGAAGTGGTTAACCAAATACGTTCCGAGTTTTATACCAACACGCCTGACGGTTTATGCGGCAATGAAGATTGCGGTCAGATGTCGGCCTGGTATTTGCTAAATGCAATGGGCTTTTATCCGGTTTGTCCTGGTAGTAATCAATATTCGATAGGATCCCCGGTATTCGATAGAATAGAGATTGAAGTTGAAGGAGGCAAAACTTTTAAAGTATCAGCGAAAAACAAAACTGCAGAGAACAAATACGTTCAAAAGGTATATCTAAACGGCAAGCCATTGACAAACCATTATATTCTTCATTCGGATATTGTAAATGGAGGAGAGATGATTTTTGAGATGGGTAAGGAAAAACGTGTTTTCTGGAACTAACTTTATTATATCCTCTCTATCTAAAACATATAGAGGGGATACAATCTCCCACATAAACCATTACCGGATTAAACCCGCCATATGCATTAGAAATTCTATTACACATTGAAATTACTTTAAAACAAGGCACTTCGTTGCATCACTTTCAACTCACCAGAACGATGCTCCTGAAAGTAATCGGGACAAGTTATGCCTCGTTTTATTGTACTTGCAATGCTCATGACGAACCTCCAATACATAATCCGGATTAAACTGCTGTATACAGGAGAAAATCTTTTATCATAGTAGATAATTTCTGTAGAGGTATATAAAATGCAGCATTTTCTAATTACTATGGGCCTCCTCCTAAATTTTATGCCTATATAAAAGTTTTATGGAACCCAAATAAAAGGGATTGATTTCACACACCAATACTATGTGATTACAGCAGCGGAAGAACTAGTCGAAATTTATTTTAATCCCTTTTTACCCTTTATAAAAAACAAAACCTCTTGATTATTAACTAATCAAGAGGTTTATCTGTACCCAGAGCCGGACTCCTCCAAACCCATGTGATGCGCTTATATTCTATTAATTACAAATTGTCCAAATCCTTGTTCCCGTTTTTGGCACCAGGCAAAACACCTCCTTTGAAGCTGGTAATCAGATAAATATAATGTTTTTAACTTTTATTTCCAAAAATCCCGAATTGGAATCGAACTATAATCACATACACTCCTGATATAGTGATCTATAGCTATTACGAAACGACCGATTAGGAGAACAACCAAAACCTCAATAAATCTTCCTATTCTTGAAACAACCTCAAGTATTCTGAAAAAACATATTTCTTTTTTCTTTTTCCTCCGGTGATTTCTTTTAAAATTTCAAGATCTTCTAATTCCGAAAGCAATTTATATGCTGTTGGGGCAGATAAACCAGTGATTTCTATCGCAGTTCGCGGATTTATTAACGGTTTCTGATATAAAAGCTCCATAACTTTTAAAGCATGATTTAATCTTACTCCTAGAGTAGATATCAAGAGCTGGTTAGAGTGTAATTTTACATCTAAAAAAGAAACAAATTTGAATATTTAAATTACTAAAGATGTTACATTTAAGCAGGTAATTAGATAACCAATGGGCAACAATTACCCTTTGATAAAAAAGTAGTACTAAACTAAAGGATCATAAACCTCTTATATGAATTGATTTCATGGAAATACATTCTAAGATTCTTCCAGACTAGTTGTCTTCCGAAAAATAATTTTAAAATAATGAGTTCATTCAGTGGTTTCAAGCATCGTTCGTTTTGAGAGATTAGCAGCAACAAATAGTATGTCTATATACATTACCCTAACTCTGCCTTTTTGATATTTTTCTAGACCATTTCCCTATAATCACTTGGTGACATTTCAAACTGATCCTTAAAACACTTTGTAAAATAAGATGGTGTTGAAAAACCAACTTTATATGCAATTTCTGCAATGGTACTTTCTGAGTTTTTAAGTAAGATTAATGACTCTTTTAGTTTTGTTTGAGTAACAAATTCACTTACAGATACTCCTGTTATTTTTTTAATCTTTCGGTATAAATGAACTCGGGATAAACCCATTTGTTTACTTAACTCTTCAACATTAACTTTAGAATCATACTTATTTTCAATGATGAGATTGCTTATCCTGGAAAGAAATTTTTTATCCATTCTGCTCATTCCTTTCTCCTCTTTCTTTAATTGCAGAGGTTCCTGGTATTTTTCCCTTATTTTCTCCTGAGCCTCTAACAGTTTTTTTACCCGCAATTGTAAGTGCTCTTTGTTAAACGGTTTCGCGATATAACTATCTGCCCCTTCTTCCAAACCCTCAAGTAAATGTTCTAAAGATGACTTGGCTGTTAATAATACAACAGGAATGTGACAGTAGCGAATATCTTCTTTTAACTTTCGGGTTAGTTCTAAACCATCCATTACAGGCATCATAACATCAGAAATGATAATATCAGGACCTTCTGTTTCCACTAATTTCAACCCTTCACTTCCATTTTTAGCCTCTAAAATCGAATATAATGATGGCGAAAAACATGATCTGATATATTTTCTGATATCAGGTTCATCTTCCACAATAAGTAGCAATGGTTTATCACTCTCTGCAATACTTGTTTCTAATTCTATTGTTATATCTTCTTTTGGCTCATCTATTTTCTCAAACTCAGTAGAATCAAGCATTACAGGATGCTCTTTCATTTTACTATCAGACAGCATATCTTTTTGAGTAAAATGATTTTTACCCAATGGTAAAAATATCTTAAAGCAGGTTCCCTCTCCTAATTTACTTTCTACAGTAATTTTTCCCTTATGCAACAAAACCAGCTCTTTTGTTAAAGATAAACCAATTCCTGTTCCTTTATATGAAACAGTGGAATCTGCCTGATAAAACCGATCAAATACTTTTTCTACTTCATGCTGAGGTATTCCTTCACCATTATCTTTCACCTCAATCTTTGCATACTCCTCATTTTCATCATCACACAGGCGATCTAAAGTAATTTCAATCCTTCCTCCTTTTGCTGTATACTTAAAAGCATTTGACAGTAAATTAAACATCACTTTATCCATTTTATCCCAATCAAACCAAAGCGATAGTTTTGCATTTTTACTGACAACCTCAACATCAATTTGTTTTTCTGTAGATAAATTGAGAAATGCCTCTTTTATACTATGCATAAACTCATCCAAATTATAATGGCCAACCTTTAATCTCATTTTGGCTGTTTCAATTTTTCTAAAATCCATTATTTGGTCTACTAATCGTAATAAGCGTAAAGAGTTGCTATAGATGGTACTTAACTCTTTTTTTAAAACTTCATCTGTGTTATTTGTCTTGATTATATTTTCGAGAGGACCAACAATTAAGGTTAACGGAGTTCTGAATTCATGCGAAATATTCGTGTAGAACTGCATTCTGGCCTGAGTAGCTTCCTGAAGTTGCTCAGACATACGTTTGAGTTCATCATTTTGAATGGATATGGCTTCCTTTTGTTCTTCAAGACGTATATTTGCAATTTTTTTATTCTTAAAAGCTATAAACAGTAGAAATATTAGAATAACGACTAATGCTAAAGAAAATAAGGTGATAAATAGTAATATCTGCTGCTTTTTAAATCTTCCTCCAAGCAGATCCAGCATCCCTTTAGATCTGGCAATATCATTCTGCAGGTTTTTAATGTTATTGTATTGTAACCGGGTTATCTTAACATTCCGATCATCAATTAGGGTTGTGGGCAATAAATTTATTTTTTTAAACGGACTATCTGATAATATTTTCGATGCGATGACTATGGCCTCCTTTCCGCCTGTAGGGTAAATTAATGTAGCATCAATAATACTGTTTTCAACCAATTCAACCCCTCCACCTGCACTAGGAGAACCATCAACACCAATAATTTTAATCTTCCGATCCAAAAATTCTTTACTAATAACCTCACTGGCAGCAGCTGCTAAAAAATCAGCATGTGCAAAAATCGCATCTACATTAGGATTTGAATGTAAAAAATACGATAAACTATCCAGTACCGTTTGATTATTCCAATTTGAATAGATTCTATCAACAATAGATATTCCTGAATATTGAGATAAGGCATCTTCAAAACCATTCATTCTTTCCTTAGCAGGAGAAGAACTTAATGCACCTAATATTTCAATAACATCACCATGTTTATTCAAAACATCAGCGATATACGTTCCTGCGGTATATCCAATTAAAAAGTTATCACCTCCAACATACGCAGTATATTGATCTGACTCAATCTTTCTATCAATTAAAACAACAGGAATTCCTTTTTTATATAATTTTTCTACAACTGGTTGAACTGCTTCAATTTCAATGGGTGCAATAATTAATAAATCAATCCCCTCATTCAGCAACTCATTAATTTGCTTAATTTGGAGCGAAGTGTTATCTCCTGCATACTTTATTGTCAAGGCTATATCAGGATGAAACATTAACTCCTGATGCATCTCCTTCTCCATTTGTTGTCGCCAGTCACCACCCGAACATTGAGAAAAACCAATTCTATGTGTTTTTTGAGCAAATGACGTTAATGAAATTAATATCACCACTAAAACGAGGATAGACTTTTTCCACATAGAAAGCTATTTATAGATTATGTTATAAATATAATCAAATGCAGCAAGAAAAACACTTTCTGTATCTGATATAAGAGTTCATTAGGGATTTCTGCTGTTTTCATAACAACATTCTCAAAAAGAAGCATTGCATTTATTTATAGAACTCTGCATCCAGAGAATCAACTCTCTTCCTTTCTTAGGAACTAATACCACAACTACCAAACGAAAGAAAAGATTATTTTAATTCAAAACAATGCCCTTTGCCCTTTACTCTAAGCCTACCCTCTATGCTCTTTTCCATGTTCCCTGCTCCTTGCTGCCTGCAAATCGCTCTACGCCCTACGCCCACTACTCCACATTAAAAAACGTAGCTGATTCCACCTCTACTGATCCTAAATTTGAAAAAAGCGACAACTTATTAAAAGATGAATCGGGAAATAGAATATTAGTCATAGCTAGTTTTCCTTCATCTACAAATACTTCTACCGAAGAAGCATCAATGATGATTTTCATTTTAATTACATCACCAATGGTATATGGAGCTAAATCTTCACTTAAATAATTAGAGTCTGTAAATTGGGTATTAATCTTTGTTCTATCGATAAACACATGTTTTGACAACATATTATAGCCAATTTTCAACTCCTCATCTGCATCATTTTTTAATAACAAACCAAAGGCTGTTGTATGGCCATTTAATGATCCTTTCTGCGGTTTAAAAACAAAGTTTAATTCGCAAGAACTCAAATCCAAGTCAATATTATTAATATCCGACTTTCCTGAAAATAGCATATTATTTATCTGCATTTTCAATATTTTTGAGTCTTCAAATTCCTTAACAGGAAAGGTTGTAAGTTTATACTGATTATCTTCCTTTACGAGTTTTATTTCACGAGGTAAAGTCATAGCACTTCTCCATGATTCTGTTGGAACAATTTGTGCATAAATCCAATTACTCATCCATCCAATAAACAACCTGCGACCATCTTCTTTTGGAATATCTGACCATGTAACACCGGCATAATTATCTTTTCCATAATCCAACCAATCACTCTCATTCTTTTCGGGTATAAAAGTCTTTCCATCAAAGTCTCCTATAAAATACTGAGTTGCAGAACCTCCATTTGGACCACCAGGATTTATACTCACCAACATCACCCATTTCATAATATTAGTCCCTCCAACATGAATTGGAAATAAATCCGGACATTCCCAAACACCTCCATGAGCGCCTATTCCCATTCCAAAGTCACTTTCAAAAGACCAAGTTTTCAGATCTTTAGATGAATATATTTTTGCTATATCCCCGGCAGCCAATATCATTATCCATTGCTTTGATTCCTCATGCCATATTACTTTAGGATCCCGAAAATCTCTAATACCAGGATTTGGTAAAACAGGATTGTTTTTATACTTCTTCCATGTTCTCCCTTTATCTAAACTATAAGCAAGTGCCTGATATTGATAATTATTTTTCCCTGCTCTTTCTCCATCTATATTATGATATGTATAGATAGCTACCATAGCAGGATTGTCTTTTGATCCAAATCCTGTTGTATTTTGCCAATCAATTACAGCACTCCCTGAAAAAATATATCCAAGTGAATCGGGATATAAGGCTATTGGAAGATGTTCCCAATTTACTAAATCATTGCTTACCGCATGCCCCCAATGCATCGGTCCCCAAACCGTACTATCAGGATAATACTGATAAAACAAATGATATTCTCCCTCATAATAAACCATTCCATTGGGATCATTCATCCAATTTGCCTGAGGTGTAAAATGAAATTGAGGTCGAAACTTTTCCTTTCCTATAGTCTTAATGGAAGTTTCAGTATTCTTACAACTCATTTGTAAAAAAACAATTAAAAAGATAGCTATTATATAAGCTATTTTATTTCTTACTATCATTCTATCGTAACTTTATCTTTTACTTAAATTAAAACACTATCTATATAACCTGAATTCAAAATAACTTTTAAAACCCAGGTTATTAAATAGATTTAAAGGGACTTGTATTAATAAACTAAAACTTCATTAACAGAAAGACTATGGGATTAATTAGTGTATCATTATTTTCTTAACGATATTACTATTTTCAGTTTCTACTTTAATAATATATAATCCGCTACATAGGGATTGTGAATCATCCATAGTTAATTCACTTCCTACATTCTCAACAGTCTTAATGAATTTCAGGTTACCCTGGATATCATAGATACTCACTGTTACAGCTACTGACTCCAATCCTTTTACAATTAATACATTTGAAGCATTTACAAAGATCTCTGCATTATCTATCGCCATAGATTTAGCACTTGTTGGTGTACAGCTGATACACTCACATGACTCCCAGCTTATTGTAGGTAATACTATATCTTCTGTAACTTCGTACCAATGTACATTTGTTTGAGTACCATCCCATGGATTTGTAAAACACGATCCTTCTCCTGTTCCTTCTGCACCTGTTGTTTCATCACGAAATTCACAGTTCCATCCAACTACTCCTCCTGTAACTTCGAAACGATAATCAATCCAGCCTTCTTTTTGAACAGTGGTTGACCATATATTTGTTCCAGGTTCATTTGTTAATGAAAGTGCACCATTCCAACCATTAATGCCTCCTCCCATTACTACGGCATCATAATCAGAGCCTGCATATGAGGTCATATCTATTGAAATGGTGACATTATAAGGTTGTGCATTTACAAAATGACTTACAACAATTAATACAAGGGTAAATATTAGATTTTTCATTTTTTACTTTTTAAAAATTAAACATAGATATTGATGTTAGCTAGCTAATTTGTTTTTACATACTTATAACTAATCTCCTATTTCGTATACAGAGAGATTTGAAACGTCAATTGTTCCGTTGTCTACAAAAATGGTCCATGGATTCTTATCCATTTTGTAAATACGGTTGGTAAAGGCAACGTTATCATTAACATAAACCACACAAATTGACTTTTCAATAACAATCTTTATATCGAAAACCTTATCATCCGAAACAATAAGGGGAGTAAAATTTAATTCGGTTGTATACGAACCTGTTGAATAACTTGACTCTTTATTTAGAAACAGAGATGGCATTGACCATCTGTTAGTAGAAGTCAGATCAAAAGCAACAGAATATACTTCTGATAAATCATCACATGCACCAAAGGAAAATCCAAAATTTGAAGATTGTGATGCATCTATGGTTAATTCAATTTTTACAGGAACTGTATTTCTATTAAATTGTGCATATGATCTTTCATCCTGATAATTGAGAACATACGAACCTTCATCTCCTGCTACATCTCCCTGTGACTTTAACATTGAATATTCTGTGGACGTATTAAATTTATTATACACTGCCTCAGGTATCATTGGATATAACTTTCCGCTTGGTTGCTGAACCAGTTTATGGGTAATTAAACTCCCTGCCCAATCCAGTTCATTATTACCATTCACAGTCTGCCCAGTTGAACACCACCCTGAGATATAACGATCAGTGCCATTTGAAGCTGTTTTTCCTGCATAGAAATACAACCCGTCTATTGTTTCATGGTGACCACTTGCATCCTCACAACGTACCCATGGACCATCAGGACTATCAGATACTCTGTAAAATGTTTTTCGGTGTTCATCCCTGTTAATTCGGGAAAATACCAAATACCATTTATTACCCATTTTAAAAATATCCGGACATTCCAGAATTTCAGCATCGGAATTAAAATCAGTGAGAGGAGATATTAAATCCCAATTTTCAAGATCTGATGATGCATATCGAATCAATACGCCTTTTCCATCCTTTATCGAGGTAACCAACATTACATAAGCAGATCTGGTTGGATCATAGTACACACATGGATCACGGAAATTATTTTTATCATATCCATCAGGAGCTTCAAAAGTAAATGAAGGAACTTTTGTAAATGTCTTCATATCAGTTGAAGTTGCCAGCATTACTTTCTCTGCAGGATATAAACTTCCATTGTGTCCGGTATAAAACCCATATAATTTTCCCTCTGAATTCTTTATAAAACTTCCGGTTCCTAAATACGCCTCCTGCGAATCAGCTGTTTCTGTAGGTATTGCCTCTGCAAAACCAGTAAATGAGCTATAATCACTTGTTGTAGTACTATAGATTGGGTGTTCAGTAGTTGCACCGTTTCTCCAATCCTGCAAATAATACAGGTAGTATTTATTGTCATCCGAATTAAAATATGGCATTGGATCACCAACATACCCACTCTGCGGTTTATAAAATGTTGAATAAGCACCACTCTCAACAACTGACCTACATGTTGTTGTTGTGTCTACAACTATCGGAACCTCCTCTGTATCATCTTTCTCATCCTTAGAACAACTGGTATTAAGGAGTAGAATGAACTGCATTAATAATAGTGGTAGAATCTTCATAATTTCTGTTTTTTTTAGCGAACGGGAAAATCCCGTCCGCATATTTCAATTTTAAACCTGAATTAGATTAAAATTTGAGAATTCAGATTGTAATAAAAAGCTGATATACAAGGCAAATTTTGCAGGGCTAGTGAGACTAGCTCGAAAAATTTAACGCCGTAGATCTGTTTTTTATTCAAAACCTATTATATTCCACTTATAAACAGCAATCTTCTTCCTAAAAATTACTCAAAACAACCCGGTATTCTTTCTTAATTTTCAGTTGAACCTTACTATCTATAAGTGGTCTGAATCCCATATTTTATATCGAACTCAGGTTTTACTCTATTGGATGAGCTTTTACTTCATCCCAATACATGGTCTGTGTTTCAAAACCTGTTTCAGGAGTATGTGGCATAACAAGAATATTATTAATCACAGCAGTACGGCTCTCCGGAATTACAAAGGTTAGCTCTTGCCATTCACCAATATGATCAGCTGAATAATCTGCATGCAACCAATCCTTGTTAAGTTCACCTGCTTCTTGTATTTCAAGCTGTACATCTCCAACAACATCTTTTAATACCATAACTGTTATACTTCCATAAATGGCTGGATCAACATTTACCTGATTCGCATTCCACAACACACCACTTGTCCATGGTCTTCCACCCGCATCAGTTCCATCGTTTGTTCGTAGAAGGGATACACAAGTCGATGTTGTATTAATACCATCTGTAACTGGATTTACTGTTCCATTGTTAACTGAACTTGCAATAGATTCCCATGTTGGAGATACATCTTCACCATTGTAAAGAACAAGAATAGGCGTAGGTTCATCTCCGAGAATGACTGTAACTTCATAATTAAATACAGAACTTAGATAATCAAGTGAATATGTTACAGGACTGGTAAAATCAACTGAGGTTCCAGCTTCAGGGGCCATAGTAGCACCATCTGTATATTCTACAATTGGAATTAATGAGGTAACATCTGTACCTACAGGCAAATAGATTACAATTGTTTTATTTTGCTCATCGATTGTGGCCTCTACTGATCCTATTTTAAAACTTGAGATCTTAGCCCTGGCAACATCAACATTTACAGTATATTTTTGATATAAATCTGAATTTGTTACAGTATAGGTTACATCCAATAAATTTCCATTTGCATCAGCAAAATCAATGGTCTCACCGCTACCTGGTGTTATTTCTGCACTACTTGCAATAGTTATATCCGGAGTTAAACTTGTCAGACCAGAACCAGAAGGAAGAATTACAGAAATAGTTGAGTTCTCTTCATTTATTGTACCCTCTACTCCATTCACAACAAAGGAATGGATACTTGTATCTCCTGAAAAATCAAGGCTTTCTTTGGCATCCTCTTCGCAAGAGTATAAAGCTACTGATAACAGGATAATGATAAATTTATAAATATTTGTCTTCATAACATTCTTCATAATTAAAATCCATAATTTTGCTCATAACTACCTTTACTATAATTAATTTGCTGAATAGGGACAGGCACATACTCATTCTTGTTTTTTTCAAATTCAGCGCCTTGATAATAAGTATGGTCCGTAGCTTCTCCTAAATAGTAAGCATTCATTACCTCATCAGCAATACCCCAACGAACCAGGTCAAAGAATCTACTGCCTTCCATAGCAAGTTCAAGACGACGCTCCCACCTCAAAGCTTGTCTGGCATAGTCCTGCGTCCATACACAATTAACTCCATCCTGATAAGTTTGAATGTCAAGATTAGTTGCAAAACTGGTTAATGAAGTACTTGCTTTTGCTCTTGTTCTAACCTGGTTTATTAATGGTAGTGCATCTGCAAAATTCCCCATTTCAATCAACGCCTCTGCTCTCATCAACAACACATCTGCATAACGAATGATAATGTTATTTTTAGAGTTGGCATACCAAGGTCCTGTTTTAACATAGTAGTCACTTGCAGGATCAATATTCTCTTTTAACGAAGAGAAATAACCATACATATTAGGATTACGAGATTGATTTTCTTCGTAATTGACATCAGTATATTTATATGGTTTCCCGGCAATAGCAACTGTATGAAAAAGTCTTGGATCAACTCTATCTGTACTCTCCGTGTAATTTGCATCATTGAATGTATCAAACATTGGTAAACCATTTGATGTTTTAAAGGCGTTTACCAGGTTCTGACTTGGCTTATTAAAATCTCCACCCGGAGTAGGTGTTGTAAGCGCATTACCCATGTTTAATCTTCCATAAGTTGTTCCATCATCTTGCGAGTATTGAACTGCAAATAAAGATTCTGCACCATTTTCATATTCTCCTGGTAAAAAGTTGTAAGCAAAATCACTTTCCAATTTATAAGGAGATGTCATCACATAGGCAGTTAAATCCAATACCTTTTGTAAATCATCCTGATCTATTGAAACCACATTATGCATCTCGTCCTGTCTGTAAGCTTTGTATAGATAAACTTTAGCAAGGTATGCAGCAGCTGCATATTTGTTAGCACGTCCTACTTCATCCTGTTCTTCAGGTAAGTTATTGTAGCCATATTCAAAGTCATCAGCTATTTTTTGCCATAACTCATCATTTGTATAAGCAACATTTGAAAGGTTTGAAATATCTTCAGCAGACATAGTCTCTTCTACAAAAGGTACCATTTTAAATATGATCTTCTGGATAAAGTGCATATGTCCTCTTAGAAAACGCATTTCTCCTATTCTAACTTTCTTGTTAGACATATCTTCTTCACTGATTTTATTGAGCAGACTCAATGCAAAATTAGCTCTGGAAATGGCCACATAATTCCTGTACCAAAATACATCGGTATACCAGGTTTCATTACCTATTGAAGGAGATGATATTTCAAGAAAGTGCAAAAAGTCACCGTCATTTTGATCATTACCCCCCTTATATGCATCATCAGATCTGACATTACCGTAGTTCCATAAACTTAATGGACGGTTGATTTCATCATTCCCTATAGCTGCATAAGCAGATATCACTTCATTCTCTATTTGCTCAGCACCGGTAAGGTTATCTTCTGTCAATGTTCCGTAAGATGGAACTTCTAAAAAGTCATCACACGACACCAGATTTAAAGCAATTAGTGAAATGAATATTAATTTATATGTTCGTTTCATGATTTTTGATTTTTGATTTAGTTCTTAAAATGAGATGTTCATACCAACTGTAAAAGATGTTGAAATTGGATAAGCCAACGCAGGGTTTTCCGGATCCAATCCTGTGAAATCTTTACTTTTTATAGTCATCAAATTTTGACCGCTAACATAAAGTCTGGCTTTCGACAATTTCATTTTTGATAACAAATCTCTTGGTAATGAATATCCTAGCTGAATAAGCCTCAATTTCAAGTAAGAACCATTCTCTACATAATATGAAGAGGTTCGTTTTTCATTGTTTAAATCACTGTACGAAAGCGCAGGTATATCTGAACCTGTGTTCGTAGGACTCCAGGCATCTAAAACTCTTACTCCCTTATTTGATCCTAACTCATCTACAGCCCAAAAATCTGTAAAACGCTTTACTGAATTATAAACATCAATACCATAAACTCCCTGCAAAAATGCAGTCATATCAAAGCCTTTCCAACCCAATGCTATATTCAATCCATATTCAAAATCCGGATGTGGATTTCCGATCCATGCTCTGTCATTTTCATCAATAACCTCATCATCATTCATGTTTTTATATTTGATTCGGCCAAGTCCTTTTCCTGTTTGTTCAACATAACTATCTACCTCATCCTGTGATTGAAATAATCCATCAGCAACATAACCATAAAAAGAATTGAGAGGTCTTCCTAAAATATTATCGGTAGTTCCGTTACCACCATAACTATTAACAACACTTTCAGGTAGTTTTGTAATTTTATTTCTATACCCGGATACATTGGCCATAATATCATACGAAAAACCATTTGATGATTCATTCCTGTATCCAAGAGATATTTCCAAACCTTTATTCTCCATTGAAGCACCATTAACCCAGTGGTCTCCACCTTCACCAATAGCACCCAGATATGGTGGTTTCACAAGGATGTCCTCTGTGTTCTTTAAATATGCTTCAATGCTTCCGTATAGAGCTTGATTATAAAACCCAAAGTCAAGTCCAATGTTTGTTTGAGTCGTAGTTTCCCACTTTATTTCGTCGTTAGCTCTTTGAGTCAGAGAATAACCAGATGGCAATATTCCGGAGTTAGAACCTGCAATATCGTAAGCCGTTCCTGTATTAATACCTGCTCCGGTTTCTCCAATATAATTCGAATAAATCAAAGTTCTGTTTGCATAGTTATCTATTTCCTGGTTACCTGTTTGTCCCCAACCCACTCTAAGTTTCAGGTTTGAAATGACCCCTTGAGTTCCAGCCATAAAACCTTCCTGATCAATACGCCATCCGGCAGAAAAAGCAGGAAACGTTGCATATCGGTTATCCTTACCAAACCTTGAAGAACCATCTCGTCTTAATGTTATTGAGGCCAGATACTTATCAGCAAAACCATAATCAATCTTACCAAAGAATGAGTTAAGTGTATAACCTGTTGCACTTCCTGTTGCATACATTTCTCCAACACCAGCTGAAGGCCACATGTAATCAGGATCTTCAACTTCGTAGGTTCTTCTTTCTGTAGAAAAGTTTATATCAGAATTATCAATCATTTCTGTACCCAATAAAAATGAGAACCTGTTTTTACTTAGTTGAACTACATAATTTGCAGTATTGGTCCAGTTCCATTTTGTTGAATGGCTTTGTATCATTTTTGAAGAAGTAAGGTCTGAACCTAATCTTCCGGTAAAACTATAGGTAAGAACACGTTGATAATAATTAGAATAATCTATACCAAAACTACTTTTGATATGCAGATTTTTAACCGGCTGGATATCAATGTAAGCATTACCAAATAATCGCCAGTAGTTATACGGGTTATCTTTATTCGCATCCAGAATTCTGGCAGGATTATCTCTGTCTCTCATACCTGATGTTACACTTCCCCAATCTCCATCAACAGTTTTTAAAGCCATCACAGGAAGAGATAATATCGCCAAATCCAGCACTCCACCCGGAGTCTGCAACTCTGATGTATTATTGATAGTCAGGTTTTCTCCAACGGTAATTAAGTCTCCTAATATTTTTCTACTGGTATTAATACGAGAAGAAAAACGTTTAAAGTAAGTCTCATTTACGGTACCTTTATTATCATAATATCCCAATGAAAAGAAATTATTTGATTTATCAGTTCCGTTACTGATTGACAAATTATATGATTGCGCAAATCCCGGACGGGTTATTTCATTAAACCAATCTGTATCAGAGGTCAACATTGTATTCGTTCCATCTCTTGCATCTATATATTTAGGCAATTTCATTCCGTTTAAAACTGCATTGCCATTATTATCGTATTTATAATCATAGACATACCCAATCTGATTGTTATTAGGATCTACACCACTGTTTACCATGGCCTGCCATTGAGCCTGTCCAAATTGTTTTGTATTCAGCATATCGATAATCTCTCCATACTGAGAAAAGGTTTGAAACATATCGAAATTAACACGAGTTTTTCCTTCTTTACCTTGCTTTGTTGTAATGATAATCACACCATTACCAGCCCTTGAACCATAAATACTGGCAGCTGAAGCATCTCTAAGTACCTGTATACTTTTAATATCCGAAGGATTCAGTTCATGCATTCCTCCTTTTGTAGGCACTCCATCAATTACATACAAAGGATCATTGTTATTTAATGTACCAATACCCCTAATTCTAACTGTTGATGATCCACTAGGATTACCATCACCACTAATATTAACACCAGGGATTCGACCTTGCATTGCTTTAATAGGATTATTTTCCCCCTGCTTCATGATCTCGTCAACCTCAACTATTGATACAGCTCCCGTTAAATCAGCAATTTTTTCAGAGGTATATCCAGTAACAACTACTTCATCCAAACCCACTAAATCACTTTTCATATCAACATTGATAATTAATTCATCACCAACAGTAATGGTCTGGGTAACCATTCCAATAAATGAAAATTCAAGTTGGGCACCAGGATTTACCTTAATAGAGAAATCTCCGTTAATATCAGTTATTGTTCCATTTGTTGTTCCAACTTCTACCACCGTAACTCCCGGAATTGCAATATTTGTCCCGGCTTCAGTTACGCTTCCTGTTATATTTTTCTCTTGCGCCATGGCAAGAGTAGAAATAAAAGCTATTAGAAACACTGCAAAAAGTTTCTTAAGCCAATTAATTAAACCATCAGATTTTTTCATTTTTCTTCATTTAGTCGCACCTGCCCTCCTAATCATTCGTTTATTAATAAGTTATGAAAACTTTTATAAACAAACTCTTATCAGAAAACAAAATACTTTTTTATAGTTAACAATTAATTTTATCGCAAATTCTATCTATTTCATAAAAAGGAGTAGCTCCTTTTTTTGTGCACACAAACGCTGATACATTTACAGCCATTTGATGTATTTCAGACAAACGTTTATTCTGTAGCTTCCCTATAATCATTACGCCGGTAAAAGAATCTCCTGCTCCAACTGTATCAGCTACTTCTACTTTTGGTGTTTCTAAATATGAATGTTCATCAGTTGTAAATAAGTAACTGCCGTTTTCACCACATGTAAGTGCTAACATCTCTAATTTGTAATGATCAATAAGAAATTGACATTTTTCAATATCAGATCCCTCCCAACCAAACATATCAGAAAGAATGACCAACTCCTCATCATTTATTTTAAGTACATTACAAAGCTCCAGTGATTTTTTAATAACCTCCTTAGTATAGAAATGCTGTCTTAGGTTGATATCAAATACCTTAAGACAATTTCCAGTAGTATAATTGATCGCTTCTTCGATTGCCTTCCTCGATACTTCATTACGTTGCGCTAACGAACCAAAACAAATGGCATCAACCTTATTCAATTCCTTTTTAGCAGCATCAGAAAGTTCAATCATATCCCATGCAACATTTTCTACAATATCATAAGTAGGAATACCATTATCCTTTAGCGTAACAGCAACAGTTCCTGTAGGGAAATCCACTTTAGATATTAAAGAATCAATATTTAGTTTCTCAATGTTTTCACATATCTCATCTCCCAGAGAATCTTTACCAACAGCACTTAAAATGGCACCTCTGGCTCCCATTTGTTGCGCATTGTAGGCAAAATTTGCAGGTGCTCCTCCAAGCTGTTTTCCATCCGGAAGCATATCCCATAAGAGCTCGCCCATCCCTATTACATAAAATTGCATGTCCATTTTCTTATTTTTTTAAGATTTACTCTTTAATTCAAAGCCAAATCAACTTCTAATTGCTCCAACGTTTTTCCTTTTGTTTCAGGTATATAAATTAATATGAAGATAAAGGCTATAAGGCTAAACAGACCAAAAAAACCAAAGGTATAAGCACCGCCCAAGTTGTTCAACATCCATGGGAAGAACTGCACTGTTAAAAAGGTGCAGACCCAACTAATTCCTGTTGAAAAAGACATAGCAAGGCCTCTTACCCTATTAGGGTAAATTTCGGAAGTAACTACCCACATTACAGGTGCTAATGATGCTGCAAAGAATGCGATATAGCCTAATAACGATATCAAAACTCCATAACTACCAGCTGTTTCAGCTGTAAATGAATATACCATATAGGCAAGAGAAATAGTCATCCCAACAGTTCCCCATAATAAAAGCACTTTGCGCCCTTTTCTATCTACTAACCACAATGCTACAACAGTAAATAAAAGGTTGACGACACCAACTAATATGGACTGTAAAAGAGCTTGATCTTCTCCAACTCCAGCTTGACTAAAAATAGTGGGTGCAAAACTGATAACTGCATTAATACCTGTTATTTGTTGAAAAACAGCTAACAAACTTCCTAACAGAACTACCTTTGCAACTTTACCTTTAAACAGCTCTTTAAAGCTAACCTTATTATTGTTAGCATATTTTACTAGTGATGCAGAGATATTGTCAGACTCCATTTGGGCATATACTTCACCACCAATTCTAGCCAGAAGATTCCTTGCTTCTGTGTTTCTACCTTCTTTTGCCAACCAGCGTGGGCTTTCAGGAAATGAGACCAATAAAAGTAAAAGAAATAGCAAACCAAAAACAACAGGTACAGCCATCATTAATCTCCACCCATTCTGAAGGTCAACAAAAGCAAAATTGATTACATATGAAAGCAAAATACCAATAACAATTGCAAATTGATTATTAGCAACTAACGTACCTCGCTTATTAGCAGGAGCTATTTCTGAAATATATGTTGGAGCTAAAACAGAAACAGCTCCAACTGCTAATCCTGTGATCACCCTGCTTGCTATAAAAAATTCTATTGATTCTGCTAGAGAACATCCAAGTGATGAAGCAATAAATAATATGGCGCCAACTATCATCATTGGTTTTCGACCATATTTATCGCTTAAAGTACCAATGGCTAATGCACCAATTAAACATCCTATCATTATTGAACCGACAGCTGCACCAAGACTAACATCACTTAAAACAAAATAGTCTTGTATAAAAGGAACCGCCCCTGAAATACCAGCCATATTTAGCCCAAAAATTAATCCACTTAATACGGCGATAAATGTAATCCAATATAAATACTTGTTATTTCTCATTTCCTATTTATTAGATAAGACTTGTTAACTGTTTTGGGGTATTAAAAACTCTTATCAAATGTAAAATGGGAAATAAAAAGCATGATGCAATTATGATACAAATGCTATTAAATATAGTACATAAAGCCGTTTGTTTTCAATGAATACTAAATATGTTACATGTATGTAAACTGTGTTACATTAATGCTCTTGATTTATATTAACGATTAGTAGCTTTCGATAAGAAATAACTTTATAATCCTTATTCAACAGTTCGTTAAAGTATCGTATAAAATGCTGAATATCAGCAAAGTAAGTAGCTAATTTATTTGTTTAAACCCTTGATAATCAGCATTTTAATGGTGAATTCTGACAACATCATTAAGGATGACTATCAAGGGAAATAATATTTATAAAACACACATAGAGAACGTGTTATCAAAAATGCCAAATATCAACAATTGGAGGAAAGAGTTTGTAGCAGAGACCCTTATCCTATTTTTATGCATAAAAGGGCGCTTTAACTTTCTGCAGTTGGGGCGCTTTGGTAAGCATAAGGAGCAAAGATACCGACAACAATTTGAAAAACCATTCGACTTTCTAACTTTCAACAAAGAATTAACGCTTTCTCACGGAAGCGGCCGGTATGTCATTGCTTTTGATCCTTCATATATTAGCAAATCAGGCAAACACACACCTGGTGCCGGCTATTTTTGGTCCGGGTGCGCCAATCGTGCCAAATGGGGGCTTAAAATTGGAGGTTTGGCCGCAATTGACATTGACAACCATACGGCCTTTCATTTAGAGGCTGTCCAGACGATGGCCGGTAAAGAACAGTCGCTTTCGGACTGGTATGCCGATATTATTACCGGGCGCAAAACACAGCTGCTTGGGCTATCTTCATACCTGGTGGCCGATGCATGGTTTGCAAAACGTACGTTTGTTGACCAGGTAACAAATGCCGATATGCACTTAATTAGCAGGCTAAGGGACGATGCCAATTTGCGGTACCTGCATCAGGGTGAGCCAACGGGCAAGCGTGGAAGACCCAAAAAATATGACGGGAAAGTCGATAACAGCAATATCGACTTGAGACACTTTGAGCTTGTGTCAAAAGACCAGCGGGCTGTAATCCATAGTGCCATTGTATATTCCATATCCTTAAAACGCAGCATAAAGGTTGTGCATGCCCTTTATTGCAACGAAAAGGGCAAGCAGGTTTATAAACTTTATTTCTCAACAGATATCAATATGGATGCTTCCGATATCCTGTAGTTTTATCAAAGCCGTTTCCAAATCGAATTTCTTTACCGGGACGGAAAACAGCATACAGGCTTAAATGATTGTCAAGCCAGAAGCAGAAACAAATTGGATTTTCACTTTAACGCTTCGCTGACAGCCATTATCCTTGCCTAGGTCGCCCACTGGTTGAGCATACCCAAAGAGCTTAGAAAATCATTTTCGATGACAGACATCAAAACAATAAACCACAATGCCTTACAGTTGAATTTGTTTTTTGACAAGTTCGGTATTAACCCACACTTGCCTAAAAATAAAAAGAAGGCAAGGGAACTATTACATTACGGAACTATTGCCGCTTAAAAGTTTAACGAAGTATTGTTATTATAACTTTTAATAAAAAGTAAGAAGTTTAATTATTCTGAAGTTCATTCATTAAAACGTGCTTAATTTTCGGATGTATAATCAATGGAAAGATACTTTAATAATGAACGAATAAATAGTTATTTAGAATAATTAGCCGCAAGGTGCTTTGTTGTTTAACAACAATATATCTATCCAAATATAAGGCAAGATACAACCACAATCTGAATGGAGGCCATTATTGTCTTCATTCCAAATCCGTTTCATGTTTTAATACTTAAGTGAGAAAACATAAAAAAGTAGAATTATTAATAATTGACTAACAAGCAGATGCAGACACATTGGCACTTCTCGCAGCTATGTGGTCACTGGGCCATTTAGACGCACAATTCTTCATCATTCAACCATGCCTTAACCTGGTTCTTTGCTTTCCTCTGATCCTCTTTTTTAGAATATTTATCTGTTATAGTTTTATTTTATTAAAAATTATCCAACCCTAGGGCAGGTAATTACCTCCTTCAAGATTAATAATCGCAGAGTAAGTTGAATAGGGAGACAAAACGCAGTGGGTACCCTTTTCTATAACTTGCTCTTATCATTAAACAAAATTATCTACAACTAAAATGTTTCTGAAAATCCAGGTCCAATACTTCAACTTGTGAAATATATGGACCTGGATTCGGATTTTGGTTTTCCCCAATTACTAATAGAATATTAAGTGTTATCAGCAAGTCAATATACAGAGAAACTGGCAATTAAGAATCCATAGAAAATGGCAACAAGAATGCACAACTTTAGGATAAACAAATAGACGAAAAAATGGGATTAATTAAAAATGGTTTTACGGTTTTTTATCCGATAACTTTTACCGGACAGGTTAATCACTTCGCAACGATATAAAATTCTGTCGAGAAGTGCCGTTGCCAGCACCTCGTCGTTAAGCATATGTGCCCACTCTTTGGGCGATTTGTTGGTTGTAATAATAAACGCTGTTTTTTCATATTGTTGGTTTATAAAATTAAACAAAGCAATTGCTACCGGTTTATCAAGGGGGAAGAGCATTATATCATCCATAACAATCAGGTTTGCCTTTGACAGCCTGCGATACTCTGTCATTGCAGACTTTGTAATATCTTTTAGTTTAAGCATATTGGTTATATCTTCCATTGTTCTGAAATAAGCTTTATAACCGGCTTTAATAGCGTCAAAGCAAAGGCCTGCCGCTACGTACGTCTTGCCAACCCCGGAAGAACCCATGAGCACTATATTAAAAATCTGGTCGAGCCAGTTTAATTCACGAAGTTGGTTTAAACGCGTTTTGTTTATGCCGTTTTCAAAGCTGTGGTCGTATTGGTCGAGCTTATGGTTGCCTGGCAATTTTGCTGCGCTTATGCGTCTTTCAAAAGCTTTGGTTTCCCGTGTTTGCGCCTCCTTTTCAAACAATTTGATAATGCAGTCCGAGTAACTCATCTGGCTGCTTTGTGCTTCTTGCAACACCGTTTCGATGTGGCAGGCTATCCCGCTCAATTTAAATTGTTTGCAGTAGTTTAAAATCAATTCTTGTTTCATCTCATTATAATTTTAATTTCAAATGCATTCGATGGAACTCCCATGCAATACCTCTCCTGTACGGGTATCATTTCTTATGGGTCGTTTCATGTTAGTTGAGCATTAAATTTTGGTAATCGTCTATGTTTGAAGAGTATGGTTTCATATCGGCCAGGTTTGACAAACTGTCCGGTAGTGTTTTAATATCTAAATCGGTTGTTTCAGAACACGACCCTTCTTTGTTTTCATTGTTTATTTTGTCGGCCACGGATGCAAAATCCGAAGCGCTATAAATACCGCTATCCAAACAATATTGTAGTGTGCTGTCCATTATATCGGTATTATATTTACCGAATGCTTCTTTGATAACAGTGATCTGGTCCCTGATGTAACGTGGTTTATGCTGCCTGATCTTTTCGAGGTATTGTGTAGCCGGGTCATTGTTGCCGAACATTGCCGCCAGCTCTTTAATCAAATGGTCTATCCGTTTGCCTTTATCCCTTTTGTGGTTCCTGTTTATGACTTTCTTGCCTGCGACCATAGATTTTTTATGTCTGCATATCTCGTCACCGTTTTCATTGCAGATAATCACATAAGCACCTTCTTCTTTTATAATGACATTTGTGCCGGGCTTTTGAAATGTGCCCTGGGGGACGGAGTAAAAACAGCTGCCGTAAGAGATGCTGTTGTCGGGCCTGACGATGTACAAAACATTCTCTGGGTCGGGCAGGAAAGTAAGGGGGACATAGGTGGAGAGCTTCTCTTTTTCGGACAGCCAAAGACTGAGCGGGGATTGTTTTGTTGTGCCGTGCGGCATCTGGTTTGCGGTTCTTCCCAACCAGGCAACGGCCTCGTCGTTAAGTGTCTCGAGGTTGAAATAAGTACGGTTGTACAAAAAGCTTTGCTTTACATATTTAACCACGTTTTCTACTTTGCCCTTGGTCTCCGGGTCTGCTTTTCTGCAGAAATAAATACTGAAACTTTGTTGGCTCACATACGACTGGAATTTTTCGACCAATATAAGGTCGCCATGGTTTTCGTTGTTCATAAACACCTTGTCCTGATCGTAAACGATTTCTTTGGGGACACCCTGAAAAAACTTAAAGGCTTTTTCATGGGCGTTTATGGCAAGTTCCGATGTGAACGGCACATCCGTGAAACAAACATATTTATATCTGGACATGGACAATACCATGGTGAAGAAATAAACCTTTGTCCTTTTTCCATTGGAAGCACGCATGTTGTATTCGCCAAAATCCACCTGGGCCTGTTTGCCTTCGGGAAGTTCGTCCACAATAAAATATTCCCTTGCTGTGCTCACTTTGGGAATATTATACTCCTGTCTTACAGACATCACAAAATTATAAACCGTTTTGGGGTTGACTTTAGGAAAATCAGGATAACACTCCTTTAACCAGTCGTGCATCTGTGCAGCGGAAGTATCCGGATAGGCAGTGAGTTTCTCTTTAACGAAATGCCCGTAATCCGATAGTTCTCTTTTTCTTTTGCCCTGAGCTTCGAGGTATGCTTCATGTTCCCTTTCGTCCATCGAAAGGTACTTTTTAACCGTACGCCAGTCGGCAACGATATACTTGGCTATTGATGATACGCTGTGGCCTTCCCTGTGAAGGCGGTGGATTTCATGATACATAAACAACTTGTTAAGATATCTATTCATCTGTTTGCGGTTTTAGAAATTTAAAACCTCTAAAGTTGTTCGTTTTTCTACTAGTTCCAATTGCCCCATGGGGCAATTGGAACTAGTAGAAACTCTGTATTCTTGTTGCCAATTATTCTGTATTCTTATTTGCGAAAAACTCTGTATTGTTATTTACCGATTAGAATTAAGTTGTGAAAGAAAGTGAACAAGAGCACTTTCTTTAATATTGTATGTAAGAAAAAGTGAACTTAAAACCACTTAGGACTTCAAGTTGACTCTAGTTTTAGACATAAATTTCCCTAAAACTTGTGTTTTTTTCCCTTATACCTAAGCATTATGTTCCGTTTTTAGGCTGAAAAAACGTATTTATTGATTGAAAAAATGAAGTGCCATAAATCTCGTCGGAGAATATGTTGTTTTAATATAACTCAAAACACAACTGCTTAATTATTTAAAACCATGGCTGAATTATCTAGAATAGAAATAGTTAAACTTATTGCCACTCCAAATAGAAGAGGTAAGGAGCATCAAATTAGCCTTTCTGGTGTTGATTTATCAAATATTGATTTAACGATGTGTGTATTCGTAGGAACAAACTTTGAAGGAGCAAACCTTAATGATGCAAACCTTAAAGGAACAAACCTTGAAGGAGCAATCCTTGTACGTGCAGACCTCGAAGGTGCAAACCTTACCAATGCAAACCTTACTAAAGCAGACCTAATCTCTGCAATCCTTGAAGATACAAACCTTGACAGAGCAAACCTTAAATATGCAAACCTTGTAGGAACAAACCTTAAAGGGGTAAACCTAGAAGGTGCATACTTTGAAGGAATTTCTAAAAATAAAATAATGGAAAGAAAGTTTTGGATTTAAACCTGAATCAAAGTTTTACTAGGCATGTATGTTTACATCATATTCAAATTACCACTAATGTTATAAAATGATATTGATTTTAAGGAGAGGGAAACCTCTCTTTTTTTTCTTACACGTTTATAAATCTCCGTATTGGAATCTATTTAAAGGAGATTGTACTTAATTGTAATAAATCCCTTTTTTGTCAGTTTGAATCAATGTGGGGGAAATATGGGGATAAAAAGAAACCCGAACTACCTAAGCAGTTCGGGTTCAGATACTTTGATTTCTCAAAAGTACCCAGAGCCGGGATCGAACCGGCACGGGTTGCCCCACTGGTGTTTGAGACCAGCGCGTCTACCAATTCCGCCATCTGGGCAAATGCTATTTTTAACATTTTGCGGATGCAAATATAGGCAAAACGGTCATGATTGCAAATGATTTCTTAAAATATTTCCGCCAGTCGTTTATAAGTGCTTCATATAATCCTACCAACCAGGCATATAGAAGGTGATTGTACCATAAGAAAAGCATTTTTATACCTACATTAACCACTTTAGATTATCCTGTACAATTCACAAATGTTAATGAACATATAATTTTGGTTACGTCAGGATAAAACAATTATCTTCATGCACAAAATCGTATAATACCGATTGATATTTAGACTGAGCCCTAAACTTCGCTCCGCTTTTTTAAGGCTGCTAAACATACATCGGCATATACCAACATTGAATAGTGCTAATTTTAATATTTAAATGGTATAACATGCGTTTCTTACATAGGGTATCGCTATTTCTATTATTATTTGTGGCTTTGGGATGCACTAATTTATTGTCTCAAAACGGGCTTCTTTTGGGCGGCGGAATATCGGCTTTGGTACCTAGCAATGGTTTTGAAAATGATAATTTTGGTTTTAACGATGTGGCTAACATAGGCGGCGGGATAAACTTCAGCTCTCTCTGGTTTTTTAACCCTCGGCTGTCCCTGGGCTCCGGGTTAGGATATACTTATTTTCCAAAAGATGAAGATACCTGGAACCAAAGCAGGAGAGGAGATATTAAAGTGAATTATCAGATGATGAACCTCACGGCCCAAGGCAACTTTTATTTTAACGAAGAAAAGATAAGACCTTATCTGGGCGTAGCTTTCGGTCTCTATTATCTGCGTAATATGGTCGATTTCGATTCCAACTATACAGGTACAAACAACGATGCATCCGTAAGCTATGTAAGCAATACATTTCAGGCAGGTTTTGGACCCGAGGTGGGCTTACTGATAAAAATAATTGGAGAACAGTTTGCCACATTAAGTGTGCGATACACTGTTATCCCCAATATCGAAGCCGAATATTTTCCCGAAGATGATGTAACCATAAACCCCCACGGCAAACAAAACCATTGGGGGTTACAAGCAAAATTATATTTCGGAAAAAAATGATCTTTTAAAACAGTCCATTTACATGAGTGTCAACCTTATCGATGATTGAACTTAAATCCGTTTTGTTTTTGATGAAGTTGTATTCATCCACATTAACTATCAGCAGTTTGCCTTGCGTATATTGTTCAACCCAAGCCTCATAGCGCTCATTCAGCCGTTTTAAATAGTCAAGACGGATACCACTCTCATAATCGCGGCCACGACTTTGGATTTGTTCAACCAGTTTAGGAACCGAAGCCCTAAGGTAAATCAATAAATCGGGTGCCTGAACCAGACTGCTCATTAATTCAAATAAGGAAGCATAGTTGTCAAAATCGCGCTTGCTCATCAAACCCATGTCATACAGGTTGGGTGCAAAAATATAGGCATCTTCGTAGATCGTTCGGTCTTGAATCACGGTCTTGCCCTTTTTTCGAATATCGTTCACCTGCGAGAAACGACTGTTCAAAAAATAAACCTGAAGATTGAACGACCACCGTTGCATATCCTCATAAAAATCGGCCAGGTAGGGGTTGTCATCTACTTCCTCATAATGAGCCTCCCATCCATAATGTTTTGAAAGCAAAGTGGTAAGCGTTGTTTTTCCTGATCCTATATTTCCTGCTATCGCAATGTGCATTTACTATCGATTTTTAGTTAAATTGGGTTCAAAAGTATAAAAATAGGCGCAAAAAAACGTTAATTTCTATCTATGATTCACCTTTCTTGATTGATGGCAATAAGTTCTTCAATTAAATCCCTGTTATTGGTAAGGCGTGGCACTTTGTTTTGACCGCCAAGCTTGTTGTGTTTTTTCAGCCAATCGAAAAAAAGATTTTTTCTGGCGACTTCTATTTTAGGAAACTCCAGCGTAATGTCCCTGTATCTTTTGGCTTCGTAATCAGAATTAATAGCTTGAAGTTCTCGATCTAATTCCTGTGAGAACAATTTAATATCGTTAGGTTCTTTTTCAAACTCTATGATCCACTGATGCTTGCCTTTCTCATCGGTGCTCATATACATTGGCGCGGCGGTATATTCTTTAATGATGGCACCGGTTTTTTTGCAAGCATGGTCAATGGCTTTGTCGGAATTGTCAACAATAATTTCCTCACCAAAAGCATTGATAAAATGTTTGGTTCTGCCAGTGATCACTAATTTGTGCGGATATTTCGAAGTAAACTGCACCGTGTCGCCAACCGCATAGCGCCACAACCCACTATTAGTAGAAATAACAATGGCATAATTGGTATTCAGTTCAACATCCTCAATGGTTAATGCTTGTGGGTAGTCTTTCCCCCATTCTTCCATAGGTATAAATTCGTAAAAAATACCGTAATCCAACATTAACAGCATAGAACTGGAAGCAGGGTCGTCTTGTATAGCAAAAAAGCCTTCAGAGGCATTATAGGTTTCCATATAATGCATATTATCCGAAGGAATTATTTTTTTGTATTGTTCGCGGTAAGGCCCAAAGTTTATGCCACCATGAATAAAAAGTTCGAGGTTTGGCCATATTTCCAGCAGGTTATCTTTTCCCGAAAACTGCAATAAATGTTTTATCAGGACCAGAAACCAAGAGGGCACACCGGTCAATGAGGTAACATTTTCGTTGATGGTGGCTTCGGTCATCTTAACAAGTTTCTCTTCCCACTTATCCATTAGTGCGATGGACTGGTCCGGGGTTCGGATAAAATTTACCCAAAACGGCAGGTTACCAATCAAAATAGCAGACAGATCGCCATAGAAAGAATCCCGGTTGTACTGATTCAGTTGCTGACTGCCACCGAGCGTTAAGCCTTTTCCCGAGAACATTTCCGTTTCAGGATACAACTTATTGTAAATGGCCAAAACATCTTTTCCGCCCCTAAAGTGGCAATCTTCCAAGGCTTCTTTTGAAACGGGAATAAATTTACTTTTTGATGAAGTTGTCCCCGAAGATTTGGCAAACCATTTAATCTCACCCGGCCAAAGCACGTTTTTTCCTCCATGGCGGATTTTATCAATTGATGATTCTATCTGCTCATACTTTTGAACCGGGACACGATTTTGAAAGTCTATGACGGATTTTATGGAGGCAAAATCATAGTATCTACCCAACTCCGTGGCACTCGCCTTTCGTATTAGTTCCATCAGTTGATCTTTTTGAACCTCTTCAGGATTTGATTTAAAATGATCTATTTGTGAAAGCCTGCGAATATTTACTAATGATATGATGGAATTCAGAATTGGCATACGGTTATATTTTAATGGATAAATATAAATATTTTCCCGAAGAAATAAGATGGGCATTTAGGTAATATTAAACGACTCTTTTGTTATTTTAGCAAATGAAAATTATAAACGCATGAATTATTTTGATATTGTTATCGGCATCATATTGGTAATAGCTATTATTAAAGGCTTTAGGAACGGTTTAATAATAGAGTTTGCGTCGTTGGCAGCTTTAGTCCTTGGCGTGTTGGGGGCTATTAAATTCTCAAGTATTACCGAAGATTGGCTGGTGCAACATTTTTCAAGTAATTATATCGGTATCATTTCCTTTTTGGTGACTTTTGTGGTTATTGTGGTCGGCGTTCATCTGGTGGCTAAGCTGGTAGACAGGTTAGTTAATGCCATTGCACTTGGTTTGGTTAACAGGATATTTGGTTCTGCCTTCGCTTTTGTTAAATATGCGTTCATATTGAGCATCCTGCTCGCTATCTTCTCTTCATTTGACAGAACCTTTAACCTTATTCCGGAAGAAACCAGGGAAAGTTCCATTATTTATCAACCTCTTTCCGAGTTTGCTCCAAGAGTTTTTCCTTACCTAAATTTCGACCAGGAGAAAATAAAAGAAAAAGTAGAGGATGCAACGCATGCTACCACGTAGTTATTTAATCAATCCAACATTAAATCGTTTGCCATAATACACACTATAACGCACACATACCATTGTCGGTTACACCGTAAGTTAAAGTGATACCCAATCCATACGTGCCGGCCGATGAAATTCATGATGGCTTTAACCCGCAATATGCATTAGAAATTCTATTACACATTGAAATTACTTTAAAACAAGCCCTTCGTTGCATCACTTCAACTCACCAGAACGATGCTCCCGAAAGTAATCCATAGCCGTTAACTTAAGGGAACCTATTGGTACAAAAACACATACACAGACGGACTTCCCCAATGAGGAAGTTTATAAGTTTTTTCTCCATATCTGTATTTATTTTATTTATGATAAAAAGGC